>JBGQGO010000685.1:0-3216 GCA_041497455.1 Blastocatellia bacterium
AAGGCGCAACTCGACGGCGCGGAGGCCGAGCACAAAGTTGCGCTCAGCCGATATCAGGACGCGGTCGAGGAGATTCGCAACCGTCAAGCGTTGGTCGTTCAGCGGCGTTCCGAGCTCGAGATCGCAAGACAACAACTGTCTGACTCTTCGATCTATGCTCCGTTCGATGGCGTCGTTCAAGAAAAACGCGCAAGTATCGGAGAATACCTGGCCGCGGGAGCGCCCATCGTCAACGTCGTCAGAATGGACCCGCTGCGAATGCGCGCGGAAGTCCCGGAGCGCGAGTCTCGCAACGTGCACGTGGGGCTGGCGGTGCGAGTCACGCTGGAGGGCGATCCGAACGTTTACACCGGCAAGATCGCGCGCATAAGCCCGACTATCACCGCGCAGAATCGCGGGTTGATAGTCGAAGCCGAGGTGCATAACAACGGCCAGCTTCGTCCCGGCTCGTACGCGCGCGCCGAAATTGTCTCGGACGACATCAGCCCGGCCCTCGCCGTGCCGGCGAATGCGATCGTCACCTTTGCGGGCATCGACAAAGTTATCCTGGTGCAAGATGGCAAAGCGTTAGAGAAGCCGGTCACCCTTGGCCGCCGCACAGCGGATTGGGCAGAAATCGTGTCGGGGATCAAAATTGGGGATCCCGTGGTAATCGATCCTGGTAACCTCCAATCGGGACAGCCGGTGGTGGTGACGGAATAGTTTCGGGTTTAGGGTTCGTGGTTCAGAGTTCAACCTTTAGGTTGCTCCTCGTCGTTAGTCGGCAAGCTAAAGCTTGAACTCTGAACCACGAACCCTGAACTCGGAACCGCATTTACTAATGCAAAAGCTCGCAGAAATCTGTATCAAGCGGCCGGTCTTTGCGGCGATGATAATTCTCGCGCTGGTGGTAGTCGGCGCGGCCAGTTACTTCCGCCTCGGCGTTGATCGCTTCCCTTCCTTCGACCTCCCAAACGTCAGCGTGCGCACCTCCTTGCCCGGAGGCGCGCCCGAGGAGGTCGAGAGCGAGGTCTCGCAAAAAATCGAGGAGGCCGTCAACACGGTCGAGGGCATACAAGAGTTGCGCTCGATCTCGGCTCAGGGCAACTCGATCGTTTTCGCTACGTTCAACCTCAACCGGGATATCGACACTGCCGCGCAAGACGTCCGCGACCGCGTCGCCACCGTCATCCGCGACTTGCCGCGCGACGTCGACCCACCCATCGTCAACAAGTTCAACAACGATTCGTCTCCGGTGATGACCGTAGCTCTATCGGCGGACCGGTCAGTGCGTGAGCTCACCGAGCTGGCGGATAAGCTGGTCAAGCCCCTGCTTGAACGCTCAACTGGAGTCGGCGAGATAAACATAGTCGGGGGACTTGGCCGAGCTATCAACGTGTGGGTCGATGCAGACCGGCTGGCTGCTTATCAGATTCCGATCACGACCGTACGCGCCGCCATCGTCCAGCAAAACGCCGACGCCCCGGGCGGCAATGTGACTTTGGGTAACCGCGAGCAGGCGCTTCGGACGATGGGCCGCGTTGCGGACCCGAAGATATTCAACGATCTGGTCGTTTCCACAATCAACGGAGCGCCGGTCCACATTCGTGACATCGGGTATGCCGAAGACGGAACGAAGGAGCAGCGCTCGGTGGCGCGGCTGAACGGCGTTCCGACGGTCACGCTTGAAGTGAGACGTCAGACGGGCACTAACACCGTTGAAGTCATCGAAGCCGCGAAGGCGAATCTCGCTCGCATCGCCGGGCAGCTTCCGGCCGACGTCAAGATGGAAGTGATCCGCGACCAGTCGCGATACATCTACGCCGCGCTGCACGAGATCACGCTTCACCTTGTGCTGGGCAGCATACTGGCGTCGCTGGTCGTGCTGGCTTTCATGCGAAGCTGGCGTTCGACAGTCATCGCCGCGGTGGCGATTCCGGCTTCGACGATTGCTACGTTTGGAATGATGCGAGCGCTCAACTTCACGCTGAACAGCGTCACGATGCTGGCGTTGGTGCTGATGGTCGGCGTCGTCATCGATGACGCGATAGTTGTGCTCGAGAACATCTTCCGATTCGTCGAAGAAAAGAAGATGCACCCGTGGGAAGCGGCGCGGGCGGCGACCGCGGAAATAGGGCTCGCGGTGATGGCGACGACGTTCAGCCTCGTGGTCATCTTCGTGCCCGTGTCGTTCATGTCCAGCATCTCGGGACGGTTCCTTTATCAGTTTGGCATCACGGCGGCAGTCGCGATTCTGGTGAGCCTGCTGGTGTCATTCACGCTGACCCCGATGATGAGCGCAAGGCTGCTGCGAACGTCAGACGTAACTTCGCACGCCGGGGGCGCCGCAAAATCCCGCCGCGGCTTCTACGGCCTCATTGACCGGACTTACACGTGGATGCTGAATCTCGCCATTCATCATCGACTGGCTGTGGCAGTATTGGCGCTTCTGGTGATTCTCTCGTCCATCCCTCTCTACAAAGTCGTCAAGCAAGATTACATTCCCACGGACGTGGATGAGTCAGAGTTCGACGTAAGCATCAACGCGCGCGAAGGCACAAGCATGGAAGCTATGAACGAAGTGATGCGCGCGGTCGAGGCCGACCTCAAGGCGACGCCCGGCGTTCGAGTGGTGCTTGCGACTGCCGGCGGGGGCTTCATCGGGGGCGTGAATCAAGGCGGCGCTTACGTGCGGATCGCGCCGATCGAAGAGCGCTCGTTCTCGTTAGCGCGAGTGTGGAATGGAATCATCCACGGCAGGCCGCTGGAGGCTTTCAACACGAACTACTCGCAGCGCGACGTGATGCAAGAGATTCGCAGCCGCCTTCGAAGGTACAAAGATCTGCGCACCTCGGTTCGAAACGCGCAGTCGTTCAACATCGGGGGCGGCGGAGCCGAAATAGACTTTGCGTTGCGTGGGCCGGACCTCGAGATGCTCGCCAAGTATGCCGAGGAGCTTCGGGCGAAAGCGCCCGAGCTTGGCATTATGGACGCCGACACATCGTTGAAGCTCGACAAGCCTGAGCTCAGAGTCGAAATAGATCGCGCGCGCGCGGCGGATCTGGGGGTCTCGACTGAAGACATCTCCAGCGCTTTACGGCTAATGGTCGGCGGCGATCAGCGAGTCTCGCGCTTCCGCGACGAGGCGGTCAACGACGATTACGACGTGCAGATTCGATTGAGCCAGGGTCAGCGAAATGATCCCGCTACCATCTCGCGGCTGTATGTGCCGAGGCA
>JBGQGO010000686.1:0-3210 GCA_041497455.1 Blastocatellia bacterium
TCAGTCCGTCGGTGTAGAGCAACAAGCTGTCACCCGGCTCGAGTTGAAACTCGCGGGCCGAGTACTGCTCGCGGCAGAAGATTCCGATCGGAAGCCCTGTCGCGTCGATGCTTGTGACTGCGCCTTTGGAAATCAACAGCGGCGGGCAATGTCCCGCGTTGCAGATCTCGATCGCGCCCGACCGCCGCGCCCTCCCGCACACCAACGTCGCGTAGTATGCCGGCATAGTCGCATCAGCAAAAACGTGGTTCGCTCGTTCAACCAATCGATCGACCGGCAAGTCGAGCGTTATGAGGATGCGAAAGATAGCGTGAAGGTGCGCCATCAGCATCGACGCCGCGATCCCTTTGCCCGACACATCGCCTAACAGGAAGAAGAGATCTCCGCTCTCGTTGCTCACCAGGTCGCAATAATCGCCGCTAACCGGACCAGCCGCCTCGTAGTGGTAGTAAGCTCGCCAGCCATCGACGCTCAGGTCTTGAGTCGGGAGCAGCGAGTACTGCACCAGCGAGACGTTATCGAGGTCGTGTTGGAGCGCGCGTTGTTCCTTGGCGTTCAAACAGTCGAGGCAGAAGCGAGCGATTGGATCTTTAGTCGCGTCGTCCTCGATCGTCTCGTGACACGCTTCACAGATCCCTGCTGAGCCCGTCTGAATTCTATGAAGGGCCGATTCCACTTCGGAAAGCAGCGGGACGAGATGAGAGCTTTCTTCAGACTCGTCGATCGCGGTTTCAAGCCGCTTGCGCCAGTCGATCAGATCCGTGCGAAGGTCAATTTGGCTGGTGGCCATTTTGTCTACTCCTTGGAGGTCCCGGTTCGCCCATCTTCCGTGCAACTTTCAAGCACTCGGCTGTTGAGCTTGGTCAATTGTCTTAGAGCTTCTCTGTGCCGATTAAAACGAAATAATCGGGGCTACGGTTCCGGCTGAAGCACGATAAAAGCTCGTCAATTTCAAGGTCTCAAAACTCTTGTGAACGGCTCAATTCCGGCCCGCTTAGAATGCTACGTCAGAGCCTGAGATGGGTCTATCCGAACCTTGCGGGCAAACCAGGGCGCCGGTCGTACGCCGCGCTATTCCTCGTCCACACGGCGCGGGTCCTTCTTGTGTTTCTCGCGGCGCTCGTCGCGGCGGCGTTTGTCTTCGAACTTTTTCGACGGCAAGATTGGCGCGCGCGGCCGCGGCCGGAACTTGTCCTTTTCGATCGTTATCTTGTCCGTTTTCTTCTTTGGCACTGCCTCAGATTATACGCGGCGAGACTCAAAAATGCAGCGCGACGCGTGATCAGGCGGGACGGCCAACGTGTCTCTGCTGAATCCAGCCCTCCTCCGCGTCCTCGGCGTCCTCAGCGGTTAAGATGCATCCGGAGTAAACCGCAAGGACGCCGAGGACGCAGAGGGAGGAAGGGGTTGAAAGAAGGAGGAAATGCTTGGGATTCCGGGAAGTGCGACCTTCCGTGACTCGCCGCCTCCTGCTATGCTCTACCACCATGAAACGCAACAACACTAAACGCCCTCTCCTACTCGCAACGTTCGCGTTGATTGCGGCGGCGCTCGCGTTACCGGCGTTCGCGGGCGGCAACGACAAGCTTGCGAACATACCAAAGTCTGAATACGGCGTCCGTCGTCAAAAGCTGCTCGCGCAAATCAAAGACGGAATCGTGGTGATGGTGGGCGCGCGTGAAGAAGACCTGGGCGAGGTCGGACGCTTTCGCCAGCACAACGATTTCATGTACCTGACCGGCGTTCAGACTCCCGCGGCTTATTTGATATTCGTGCCGGCGGGAGTAATCCCCGGCAAGCCGCAACACGGGACCGTCTTCATTCCGGCGCGCGATATCAAACACGAGCAGTGGACGGGCGTTCAGCTT
The DNA here is from genome assembly GCA_041497455.1 of Blastocatellia bacterium. Taxonomy (GTDB): domain Bacteria; phylum Acidobacteriota; class Blastocatellia; order UBA7656; family UBA7656; genus Onstottus_A. Next base: position 1,869 of record JBGQGO010000686.1, read on the forward strand.
GGTCCAGGCCCCGACGCCGAACGCCTTTTCGGTCTCGAAGAAGTTGCGGCGTCAACTGCCTTCAAAGAGCGGCTGAACCAGTTGCTCACCCAACCGGCGGCCGAAGGCAAGCCGTCGCCAAAGATCTACACCGTGATTCCAACCGGGCCGGGCTCGGACATCAGCCGCGAGAGCCGCTTCGTTGAGACGCTTCGACAGAGCTATCCGAAGAACCAAATCGTCGATGTGTCGAAGATCATTGCCGAGATGCGTAAGGTCAAGTCGGCGTCCGAGATCGAGCTGCTGCAAAAGGCGGTGGACGTTTCGACCGAAGGTCATCGCGAGATCGTGCGCGCCATCAAGCCGGGCGCTTACGAGTACGAAGCGCAGGCTGCGCTCGAGGCGGCGTGGACCCGGCTTGGGTCCGAACGGCCGGGCTATCCGTCGATCGTAGGTTCAGGCGTCAACGGCACGATCCTTCACTACAACGAGAACCGCAAGCGCATCGAAGCCGGTGAGCTTGTCGTTGTCGACGCGGCGGCTGAGTACAGCTACTACACGGCTGATATCACGCGCACGTTCCCGGCTTCTGGGAAGTTCACGCCGCGACAGCGCGAGGTCTATCAGCTCGTACTCGACGCACAGCGCGCGGCGGAGAGAGCCTTCGTGCCGGGCAAATCAAGCCTGGCCGATCTTCAACGCGCAGCGCGAGATGTCATGAAGTCGAGTCCTCTGCGTGACAAGCAGGGCAACACGCTCGATAAGTATTTCATCCACGGCCTGGGTCACTGGATCGGCATGGACGTGCACGACGTTGGGAGCTACGGAGTGTTGCCGGTTGGATCGGTGTTCACGATTGAGCCGGGGATTTATCTTCCCGACGAAGGCTTCGGCGTGAGGATCGAAGACGACTACCTGGTGACCGACAAGGGACTGGTGAAGATGAGCGCTAAGCTGCCGTCGGAGCCCGACGAGATCGAGCGAATGATGTCGGCGCGTGCCCAAACCAACCCGCAGTGATAAGCCTTTCACACGGGAGCCCGCGAGGCGTGCGATATCGTGTAACCCAGGTTAAGTCAGATCCGCCTTTTATTATTATTGACCTGCGACTTTCATCCTCTTAAGATTCCCGCAGCGGAAAGCCTCTCAAAGCCCCGTCAGGTCAGCCCCAGCAGGTCAGCCCCAGATAGATAAATCCAACGACGCACTGTTTCACCCCGAAGCAGTTTGTCCGTGAGAGAACATGGAAATCAAAGGCAGCATTCTCGAGTCTCGTCTGCAATTCGTGAAAGATCGCTTCGGTCTGAAAGCGGTTGAGGACGTTCTGTCAGCGTTGCCCGCTTCTGATCAAGCGATCCTTCGA
>JBGQGO010000687.1:0-3200 GCA_041497455.1 Blastocatellia bacterium
CGCCTGCGGGCGGAGGAAGCGCTTCGCGAAAGCGAGGAGAAATACCGGACCATTCTACAGAGCATCCAGGAGGGTTACTACGAAGTCAACCTGGCTGGGAACCTGACGTTTTTTAACGATTCCCTCAGCAGAATCGTCGGAACTCCCGCCGAAAAATTGGCCGGACTCAGCCACCGTGAGTACACCGATCCCGAGACGGCAGCCAGAGTGTTTCAGGCTTTCGGCGGGGTCTATCGCACGGGGGAACCGCTTGAAGGATTCCAATATGAGATTGTCACCTTTGAGGGTGTAAGAAGATTTCTTGAGACTTCCGTTTTGCTCCGGCGAGGCTCGAACGGTGAGATAGCCGGCTTCCGCGGCACGGTCCGCGACATCACCGAACGCAAGCAGGCAGAGCAGGCCCTGCAAGAGAAAGAAGAGCGCTATAAGACCCTCTTCGAGTCGGCTACGGACGGGATCATGATTTTCGAGGCGGAAGGGGAGCAAGCCGGCCGCATCGTGGCCGCGAACCCGGCAGCGGCTAAAAACACCGGCTACTCTGTGGACGAATTGGTCAGTCTCACCATCGGCGACTTGCAGCCCCAGGAGCAAGCCAAGCTTACCGCACAGGATCGTCAGCGGATAGTCCAGGGCGAACACATTACTGTCGAGCTTCTCCGGCGTCGAAAAGACGGCACGACCTTTCCCATCGAAGTTAACGCCGGCCCGCTTGTGCTCGGAGGCAAGCGCTACATCTTGAGTTTTGCTCGTGACCTCACACAGCGCAAGCAAATCGAGAAAGAGGCAACGATGCTCGCGCACGCGGTCCGCAGCATACAAGAGGCGGTCTGTATTACCGACTCTGAGGATATCTTGCTCTTCGTTAACGACGCGTTTCTGAAAACTTACGGATACGAGCGCCATGAGGTCGTCGGTAAGAACATTTTCGAGCTCGTGCGTCTTCCGGAAAACTCAGCGTACGACCAGGCAGCGATCCCTCCACCGAACCTCATAAGGCGCTGGGAAGGTGAGCTACTCAATCGAAGGAAGGACGGCACCGCATTCCCGATACACCTGACTACTTCTCCGATTCTCGACGAAACCGGCCAGACAATCGCCTTGGTTGGAGTGACTCTGGACATCACCGAAACCAAACGTGCGATTGCGGAGTTGCAAAGAGCCAAAGAAGCTGCCGAAAGCGCCAGCCTCGCGAAGAGCGAGTTCCTCGCCAATATGAGCCACGAGATACGCACGCCGATGAACGGCATCATCGGCATGACCGAACTCGCGCTCGATACCGACCTCACAGCCGAGCAGAGCGAATACCTCAGGCTGGTGAAGCTGTCCGCCGATTCCCTGCTCAAAGTCATCAACGACATTCTCGACTTCTCGAAGATTGAAGCCGGCAAGCTTGAGCTCGATCTCGACGAATTCAACTTGCAAGACGCCGTCGACGAAGTGATGAAGGCGCTCGGGGTGCGCGCCGACCAGAAGGGTCTCGAACTGGCCTATTACCTTCGTCCCGGCGTGCCGGATCTGATCGTGGGAGATCTCGGCCGGCTGCGACAAATACTCGTGAACCTTGTCGGCAACGCCATCAAGTTCACCGAGCGCGGCGAAGTCATTGTCAGAGTCGAAGTTGAAACCCAAACCGACGAAGAAATCGTCCTGCATTTCGGCGTAAGGGATACCGGCATTGGGGTCCCGCGCGACAAGCACACGATGATCTTCGGGTCGTTCACTCAGGCGGATGGTTCTACTACGCGCAGGTACGGCGGCACGGGGTTGGGACTGGCCATCTCATCTCAGTTGGTTAACATGATGGGCGGCCAGATATGGGTCGAAAGCCCAGTTGACCTTCCCGGCCGAGAAGCCAGTTCGGGGAGCATGTTTCATTTCACCGCTCGCTTCGGCATTCCGCGAACTCCGGTTACTGATGCGCACCCGCTTGAGGGTTCAACGCTGGCGGGACTCCCGGTTCTGGTGGTCGACGACAACGCTACCAACCGCCGGATCCTAGAGGTGCAACTTACCAATTGGGGGATGAGGCCGACTACGGCCGAAGGAGCCGAGTCCGCCCTTAACGCAATCAAGCAGGCTGAGGCTGCCGGCTCTGGGATCAAGCTTGCGTTGCTCGATTTTCACATGCCTGGGATCGACGGCCTTGCTCTGGCGGAGCAAATCAGGATGCTGCCTATGGGCGGCGATTTCAGGATCATAATGATGTCATCGTCGTTGCACCAGAACCAGGCACGTCAAAGGAGCTTGGGCATCGACGCCAGTCTGGTGAAGCCCGTCAAGGCGGCGGACTTGCTCGGCGTGATAAAGGCGGTCCTCAGTACGGATGCTCGCTTGCAAGCTCCGCCGCGCCAGGCAGCGCTCAAAACCGGGAACCCACTGCGGGTGCTCGTAGCGGAAGACAGCCCAGTCAATCAGGAGCTGATAAAGCGGCTGCTCGAAAAGTGGGGGCACACTCCCGTAATCGCTCAGGACGGGAAGGCGGCGCTTGCTTTGCTCGACACCGGAAAGTTCGACCTGGTCCTGATGGACTTACAGATGCCTGAAATCAATGGCTTCGAGGCCACGGCAGCGATACGACTGAAGGAGCGCGGCGCCGGCGCACACATCCCTATCATCGCGCTGACCGCGCACGCCTTGAAGGGTGACCGCGAACGGTGCCTTGAGGCAGGCATGGACGACTATCTCTCGAAACCGATCGAGGCCAAGAAGCTGTTCAACGTGGTCGAGACGGCTGCCCGTAAAAGCGAACGCGCGACCCGGAACGGCCGGCCGCACATTCGAGCGTTAGACATCGATGCGCTCGTGAAGAGTTTTGACGGCGACCTGGAGCTTGTGTTAATGCTGGCGAGGGTCTTCGCTGATTCTTCTCCATGCCAGTTGTCTGAATTGTACGAGGCTGTCGCCCTTGGAGACGCCGAAGCGCTCGAGCGCGGCGCCCACGCGCTCAAGGGTTCAGTCGCCAACTTCCGCGCTGAAGCGGCCGTTGATGCTGCCGCCAGACTCGAGCAGTTAGCGCGAACCGGCGATCTCTCTGCCGCTGCCTCTGCCCTTGCTATGTTGGAGAAGGAAATCGAGCGACTAAGAGAAGAATTAGAGACGTTCGAGCTAGTGAGTTCGTCATGAAGATTCTGATCGCTGAAGATGATCCCGTTTCCCGCTGCTTTCTCGAGGTCACGCTGGCCAAGTGGGGATATGAAGTA
>JBGQGO010000688.1:0-3159 GCA_041497455.1 Blastocatellia bacterium
GGTTCTACGACCTCTTGTGGATTGTCGAGCCCGTCGACACGGCGCGGCTGGGTGACGCCGTAGTTAATCGGGCCGCCTCCGGCGTTTGCCAGCGCGACTATTTCGGCTACGACTTTGTCTGTATTGACGAGCCGGATTTTGAACTCGAGGTGAGTGTCTTCTCCGCCGCGAATCAGGCCGAGCAGATCAGTTCGATCGAGCGTGCGCGAGTAGCGCCCAGTTAGTTTTTGCTCGAACAAAGAGCGCTCGGTGTCGGGGATGCGCCGCGTCGATCTGAACTTTCTCCCGCGTGCCATGATGAGTCCTCGCCTTGGTTTGGTGATCTGTTGTTATCGCGTGCTGAGGATCACTGTCTGCAACCACCGCGCTTGTGCAAATTCATTTCTGGAGTTGGGCCGGCTCGTACCTGACATGCGGGGTTGCCTCAGTCAAACACATCATTCTTAATGCGAGTAATGATAGCATGCCCGCGAGCGGATTCCGAAACCAGGTACTACCTCTGCTATAGCGAGACTCGGTGAAAGCTCCGGGAATCCCACCCACCGCCGTGGGTGGATGGTTCAGGCTCAGCCTACAAAGAGAGCTGCCCGCCCCCTTTGTTTTTGTTATCTCTCTCTCCCCTCGCGGCGCGAGGGGAGAGAAAGAGAGGGAAAACGGGAATCCCGGGTGCGCCCCTTTGTAGGCTGGGCTTGAACAATCCACCCACTGCCGTGGGTGGTATTCCGCGCCACTTTCACGCGCTATCTGCCGTTGGTCGCATTCGCGGAGTTCTTCGCACAGTCTCTAGCGTCAGCGGACGCTGATGTAGATTAGAAAGAGCATCGGCGTTCGCTTGTTCAACTGTTCCCTTGGACCTGAGGTGTGGCGTCCAGCACACCCGAGCGAGCAGTGGCTCTCAAATTGCACCCGCTATACTTCGAGTATGAGGCATATTCTTTCATACAGGATGGCCCGCGCAATTGGAGTAAGCGTGCTTATTGGTATGAGTGCTGCGATCGGGGTCGCGAGTTTCGCTACGGAAGCAACTGCTGCCGTCCAAAATGCGCGGCGGGGATCACAACGAAAGCCGTCGCCGATGAAGCTCCCGGTTACGCCGGAGATGATCAGCGAGGCTCAGCAGCGCCTGATCGATCTCGGCTATTGGATCGAAGAAGCCGACGGCAAATGGGGCGAAGCTTCGCGGCACGGACTGATTGCTTTTCAAAAGGTCGAGCGCCGCAAGCGCACAGGCAAGCTGACACCGGACGAGCTGCAAGCGCTGAGAACCGCCGCCCGGCCAGCACCTCGCGAGCGCGGCTTCCTCCACGTCGAAGTCGATCTCCAGCGCCAGGTTCTGTTCATGGTCGACGCTGAGGGAACGGTATCGAAGATTCTCCCGGTTTCAACCGGCAACGGAAAGCTTTTTACGATTGAAGGCGAAACTGAGAGGGCTGTCACTCCTTTGGGGCGCTTCCGGGTGTACCGCAAACTCGAGGGTTGGAGAAAGAGCCCGCTCGGGTTGTTGTATTACCCGAGCTACATCGTCGGTGGCATCGCGATTCACGGCAACCCGTCAGTGCCGGCTCAACCTGCGAGCCACGGCTGTATTCGAATCCCGATGTTCGCCGCCGAAGAGTTCAGCCTACTGACGCCTATCGGCACTCAGGTCATCGTATATGACGGCTCGGCCCCTCCCCCGCAAAGTGTCTCGCCTCCGCGCTGACCGAGTTGCCTCCGCGCAATATCGCGCAGCCCTGCGCAATAAAGCCCAACCGGTTTTGGCCTGCGCCCTCAGAATCAACCGGATAAAGCGGGCACATAGGTTGCTGCTCCTGAAGAGCTTGGGTTGATTCCGGTGGTTGTGCTATCGACCGGAGTCCCCCAAAGTTCCGAGCAGACTGGGGGAAGCATGCAAGATAGACAGACGACGCCCAAGGAAGCCAGCCAAGCCGCACTGCATTCCTGGGACGAGACGAAGCTTCGGCTGCTTGCCGAGAGGCGCGAAGTAATTGAAGCCATCGCCGTCAATACACTCGGCGGCGATTCGGGCGAGAACGGTCAGGAGTCGGACTACGCTTCGACCGATGAAATCCGCGACGTCGAGTACAGCCGCCGCGAGGCGCTTAGCGGGCGGCTGCACCAACTCGACGAGGCGTTGGAGAGAATTAGCTTGGGAGTCTACGGGCTGTGCGCGGAGTGCGGCGAAAGCATTGTCGAGAAGCGTCTGACCAGCGACCCGGCCGTTTCGTTGTGCGTTGGTTGCCAGGCAGCTTGTGAGAGTCGCACTTCGCCGCCGACTCTCTGACGCAGCCATCGTGCCGATTCTCCCCGCTTCATAAGTGAGACCTGCCATGCGAACAAATAAGCGATACACGAACGCCACGTTCACGAAGCGCGTCGATAAAGACTCCGGACGCCATCGAGGCCGGCGGAATCCTGACGAGCCCTTGCTCTGCGAAGTCTGCAAAGCCGTCTACTCCGATCGGCGCTGGATCTCGAAGAGCGCGATTTTGGAGAGCAGTGATAAGCACAAAAACTGGCGGCCGGCTCAGACCACCATCTGCCCCGCTTGCCAGCAGCAGCGCGAAGGTGTGGCCGGTGGCTTTGTTTACCTCGAGGGCGCGTTCTTGATGACTCACCGTGAAGATATCGAGCGGCTGATAGACAACGAGGCCGAACGCGCCGCCGCCGACAATCCTCTCTCTCGGGTCATGAAAACAGAGCGTGTCGATAGCGATCTGCTCATTGTCAGCACCACGAACGAGCATCTCGCGCTGAGACTCGGTCACGCACTGGAAAAGGCGTTCGCCGGAAAGGTGCGGTATGGTTTCTCGCACGAGAATAAGCTCGTACGCGTGCGGTGGCACAGAGACTGAGTCACAACGTGGAGGGGCCAAGACTATGACCAGACGATTTAGAGATCGCGTCGAAGCTGGACGATTGCTGGCGCAAAAGCTCCAGGGCTACGCGCATCAACCTGATGTGCTGGTGCTCGCGCTGCCGCGCGGTGGCGTGCCGGTGGCGTGCGAAGTCGCCCGAGCGTTGGGCGCTCCGATCGACGTGTTCGTTGTCCGAAAGCTCGGAACGCCCGGCCAAAGGGAACTGGCAATGGGCGCGATCGCAACCGGCGGAGTGCGAGTGCTCAACGAAGACGTGATTCGGTTGATGCGAATTCCTGAA
>JBGQGO010000689.1:0-3147 GCA_041497455.1 Blastocatellia bacterium
AGTGAGCTATCGCCCGGAGAAGGGATCGACGACCTTGAAGGTGGCGTTGTTCTTCGACGCGGCGACCTTTCAGCACGTGCGCACCGAATATGAGTTCCAGGTCCCAGCTCGACTTGGAAACGGGCCAAACGATTCAAACAGACTTCAGGAGGACTATTACAAGCTTGTCGAGGACTTCGACGACTTCCGCGCAGTAGACGCTCTCATGATCCCGCGCAAGTACAGGCTCCAGCTCCAGGTGCAGACCTCAAGGGGATCAAATGTCTTCGATTGGAATGTCGTGATCGAGCAGGTCTTGCACAATCAAGCGCTGGACGAGCAGATCTTTAGCAATTGATCTTCGTTCCGGCGCATTCTCGCGCCAGTCAGTCTGCGATTTCCGCGCCACACCACGGCTGCCAGCCGTAACTCACTTCTGCCCTTTCTGCCAGCAGTGTAGAATCTAAGTGATCTCGCCGTATTGACGGGCGGTTGACTAATAAGAGTGCAGATGGCAAGCGAAAACAGATACTCTCGACAAATACTTTTCGAAGGCATCGGCGAAGAAGGCCAGGCTCGGCTTGCTCAATCCAAGGTTGTGATCATCGGCTGCGGTGCGCTCGGCGCGGTTCAAGCGGAAACGCTCGCACGAGCAGGCGTGGGCCAACTAGTCCTCGTCGATCGCGACTTCGTCGAAGAATCGAATCTACAACGCCAGATCATGTTCGATGAGAGCGACGCCCTGAATCGCTTGCCGAAGGCGGTTGCAGCGGCGGCGCGGATCGCTCGCGTCAATTCAGACATTCAAGTCGAGCCGCTCGTCACCGACGTGAACTTCGAAAACATCGAAGAGATCATCGCGGGCGCGAGCCTCGTGATGGATGGGACCGACAACTTCGAGACTCGCTTCCTGATCAACGACGCGTGCGTCAAATCCAAAACCCCCTGGGTGTATGGCGCGGCCGTCGGCTCTTACGGGTTGACGATGACGATTGTGCCGGGCAGTTCGCCTTGCCTTCGCTGCGTGCTTGAAGCGATGCCCGAGCCCGGCTCAGGTGCGACCTGCGACACGGTCGGCGTGATAATGCCCATCGTCATAACAATCGCGTCGATCCAAGCGGCCGAAGCGCTGAAGCTGCTCACGGGTCAGACAGACAAGCTTCATCGCTCGCTGATTCGAATCGATCTATGGGATTTTCAGTTCAACAGACTTGACCTCTCGAGATTCGACGCGGGTGACGAGTGCCCCGCGTGCAGCTTCGGTAAGTTCGAGTTCTTGCGCGGCGCCGGCCGGCAAGTAACGACTACGCTATGCGGGCGCAACGCTGTTCAGATCGCGCGATCCGGCCGCGGCGCTGTTGATTTCGCCGCGCTCGCCGAGCGCTTGAAGTCAGCCGGTGAAGTTGCGTTCAACGATTTTTTGCTGCGCTTTCGCGTCGACGGCTACGACATCACGGTGTTCCGAGACGCTCGCAGCATCATTCGAGGAACGGCGGATCCCGCAGTCGCGCGGGGCTTGTACGCCCGTTACATCGGAAGTTGATATAGGTCCAATAGGTCCCATAGGTCATATCATGCAAGCAGGGCTAGCCAGTTTAATAGCCGCCGCAGGCGAGGTCTTTGAACGCGACTTCATGGGCGCGGGCGAGGTCATAGTCCAGCGTGTGGGTCACAGCCGCGTGCAGCATGTCTTCACTGTGAATGGCCGCACTATCGCACGGCTGCGATGGCGAGGGCTGCGCCGCGCGGTCTACGAAGCCGACGGCGCGAGGTGGGATATCAGTGTCGGGGCGTTGGACAAACGCGTATCGATCATATCCGACGACGGAGGCGAGTCATTTCTGGTGGAGCGGTCTCGGGCGAATCCAAACAAAGAAGAGCTGCGAATCGAGATGGCCGAGGGCGACAACTTCTGCTTGATGCGATCGTGGGAGAGCCGCTTCCGAGCCGAAGCGTCTTTCGTCGTTCACAAGCAGTTCTATTGTTCCAGACTGCTGGTGTTTCACTTCAACATGCGGCGCCGCACACAGACGACCGCGCGAGTAGTAATCAACCCGGTGATGAAGTGGGAAGCGCGATTCGTGCATCGCTTGCTTGCACTGAGCGTCTGCCGGATAATCCTTGAGCGCCGGCACTCGGGCTCGCCGCCGCTAAGGGTCAAAGAGATGAAGCTTCGGCGCTTCGCGAGCAGCGCCCGCGTACGCGAGCGCAAACGGATGTGAAAGCCTGCAATAGGCCGGCGCTTCGTGGTAAGCTAGCGAAACTAGTCAGCAACAATATTTGAGTGAGGGGATATGGCACGAACGAGAGACATTGATAACCGGGGAACGAACGTAAGTGCTCACACTCTTCGGACAACGCTTGGAGCGTCGCAAACGAAGCGCAGTGCTAAGCGGGGAAAGCGAACACCGATTGTAATTGCGGCCGCGTTGATCGCCGCCGTAGTAGTTGTCGGCGGCGCGATGATGGTAGGTGGCACGGGCGGTGGTGGAAAACCTATCGTGATATCGCCGACGCCTGGGGTGACGGACGACGTTCAGCAAAGCCTCGAAGCATTTCGCGGCAAGGTAGTGATCCTCGACTTTTGGGCGACCTGGTGTGGACCGTGCCGAATGGAGATACCGAGCTTCATAGCGCTTCAGAACAAGTATCGCGATCAAGGTTTGGAAATCGTCGGCGTCTCGATCGACCCGATAGCCCCGCGGGGAAATCCGGGCGGCGCGCCTGCGGTGGCGCCGTTCATGCGGAGCAACGGGATAAACTACACGATATGGATGGTCAACAATCCAGCGGCGCTTCGAGGCTACGACGTGAGCCGGGGGATTCCGACGACGTACGTGCTGGATCGCAGCGGCCAGATTGTTAAGACCTACATCGGCGTGCAGCCTCACTCCGTGTTTGAGAAAGATATCAACTCGCTGCTGTGAATCGTGTTAGACGCGCTCACGGCGCGGCGGGGTCGCGCTCATCGCTCAACTCGAGGGCGGGACGCGATAGAGCAACGCCATCAGTTCTGCTAAACGTGATGCAAGCGTCTTTAGTACTTGGCTCAAGTTCCTCTCACCTCTAACGCTACCTGATAATCTGACCGAGCTCAAAGCCGACGATGAAGTCCGTCACTGAAGAAACCAACCCGAAGACCAAGGACATCGACCGCCGCTCGACGAT
>JBGQGO010000690.1:0-3138 GCA_041497455.1 Blastocatellia bacterium
CCTTTGATCTGTTCGGCGTATTGCGCGTGATTCTGATAGTCCTCGAAAATGCGCACGAAAAGCTCGCCGCCATGTTTAACCTGAGCGGCAAGCTGATTGAGCATGCCAAAGTACTTTTCTTCCCTGGGAAGTAGACGCACGCATCACCTCTCTAAACGCGATTGAGACTCCAAGCCGCCCGGCCGAGTTTTTGATTCTAGGTGCGGCCGCTCCGCGCGTCAACTTGACTGACTCCGGGCCCTCGCCGAAAAACCAATCGTCACGAAGATTTTTCTTGACAGTCTACGACAGTCGTAGTAGAGTCAGCCTCATCTGTAGTAGATGATTGATTCAGAGGGATGCCTTGGATCGAAAGAAGCCGATAAGACTGACCAGGTTCGAGCTCGAAATCATGCATGCGCTGTGGGAGATCGGCAGCGGGTCGGTGCGCGAAATCCAAGAGCGGCTACCGGAGAAACGACGGCCGGCCTATACCACCGTTCAAACAATCGTGCGAAGGCTCGAGGACAAAGACGCCGTTCGCCGCTTGAAGAAAATCGGCAACGCCTTCATATTCGAACCAGTCGTCACGCGAAAGTCAGCTCATCATAGATTGATAAACGAGCTGTTGGAATCGTTTGGCGGGTCCGCTCGCCCTTTGATGGCTCACCTTGCCGAAACCGGAAAGTTGAGTTTAGAGGACCTGAAAGAGCTGGAAGGCATGTTGGCTCAGCAAGCGGGCGATGCCCCGCGCAAGCCCGGGCCAAACCAGCGAGACCATTCCGAGAATCGATCGCGGAAGTAATGAGCGCCGTAGAAAGGCACAACAACCTATGACTGTTCACCAGTGGCTGGCCGAGTGGTCAAGCTGGGGCTGGCCCTTGCTCGGAAACCACCTCTGGCAAGCAACGCTGATCTCGTTTGTCGCGTTTGCGGCGGCCGCGTTGCTGAGAAAAGCACCGGGCCGTGCACGCTACACCGTCTGGATGATTGCTTCAGTCAGGTTCGTGCTGCCCTCGGCGCTTCTTGTCTCGATCGCTCACTTTCTCGGTATCGACTTCTCTTCCCTGTTAGCTTCAAACAACGTGCCGAGCGAGGGAGCCACAGTCATCTTTCAACTCACTGCACCGATCATTCAGCTCAATGACGCCGTCGCGCATCCGGATCGCGGACACTCTGAATTATTCTGTGCGCTCACTGTCGTGTGGCTAGCCGGGTCTGTTGTCCTGCTCGCGCTGTGGTTGAGGAGGCGCCGGCGATTCCGCCTCGCAATGCGCGCGACACCTGTGGCCGATGCTTCAAGAGAAAGACAGGCACTCGATCGCGTCAGGTCATGGGTTGGAATCAACCGCGACGTCCGTCTGGCGATGCTGCCCGGAACAGTTGAGCCTGGAGTCTGGGGCGTATGGAGACCCATCGTGTTTCTGCCGGAGTGCATGGCCGGGGAGCTTAGCGACGCTGAGCTCGAGGCGGTGTTGATGCACGAGATGATTCACGTCGCGCGATGGGATAACTTGATTGCAAACCTCCATCGGCTTCTCTGCTGCGTGCTCTGGTTCCATCCGGTCGTTTGGATGCTGGATCGTTTGCTGCTTGCCGAGCGCGAGCGAGCTTGCGACGAAGAAGTAATACGGCTCGGCGGAGCGCCTGACGTCTACGCTTCGAGTCTATTAAAGGTCTTACGTTTTTGCCTTGGCTGGAGCGTAGCTGGTGCGTCAAACGCTACCGGCTCGAATCTGGGAAGGAGGGTTGAGCGAATCATGTCCAGAAATGTTCAAGTGAAGCTGTCGGTGTTGCACCGGGTAGCTCTTGGTTCAATCGCCGCGCTGGTAATAATCCTATCAACGGCAACCGGGCTTCTGACCCGCGAAGGAGTTGGCGCCCAGACCAGGAAACCACCTGAAGGCGTGATCGGAGGGGTACCCGGTGGCGTTCCAGGAGGAGTCCCTCGAGGAGTCCCCGGTGCCGTTCCGGGCGGTGTGCCAGGTGGGGTTCCGGAGTTCGTCGTCGAAGGGCAGGAGAAGTTGATCGAAAGACTCGATCAGGCGCCGGAGATGACGGTCGAGTTCAAGAACTCCGCCAAAGCGCCGCTCGTGATAACCGATGCGAAAGTGAAAGCCGTCCCGCGTGAAAAAGACGTCCCCGGCGACGAGTTCGCCGTAGTTCCCGTCATCACCTTGGTCAACAACACTGACCGGCGGATTAGGGGCTTCAGCCTGGAGTTCAGGAACGGTCTAGAGCGCAGGGCCTATTACGAAGCCGCCCCCGCGTTACTAGCACCGCACGGCGCGCATACGTCTGGCGCCCAGAGGCGTTTTATCATACTGGTCGGTGGACCGAATGGATGGACGGTCAGAGTCGCAGGCGTCATCTTCGAAGATGGCGACGTTTGGGGAACTGCGCCTCCGCCTCCTCCTCCTCCACCGCCGCCACCCCCGCCGTCGGCTGAAATATTGAAGCAGCTTGAGCAGGCTCCAGAGACGCGCCTCCACTCCGACAACAGCGATGGAGCCCCTCTCTCAATCACGAGCGCAACTGCAAAGGCAGCAAGGCTCGTAGCAGGGTCGATTCGGCGCGCCGGCGTCGATTCAGGGCCAATAGAGAGGTGGCTGCTGAGGGTAGATGTCCGACTGGCGAACAATACCAGCCGGCGCATTACCGGCATCGCAATGCGGTTCCTGAACAAGGAGTCCAAAGATGGAAGCTACAGTGGGACGTACATGGAGAAGTTCAAGCTTGCCATCGAACCTTATGCCTCTTACGAACTCGGCGGATTCGGAAAGGAAGGAGAGGATTCGTCGTTCACGCTCGCAGCCGTGTGGGGAGATCCCGCTCGAATGGACGTCAAGGTCGTTGGAGTCAAGTTTGAGGATGGGGACATTTGGGGAACCTTTTTTACTCCGGCGCCACCGACGCCGCCTCCTCCGCCTCGAGAACCAGACGAATCTAATGTGATTCGCAAGCCCGGCGGAGTGATGATGACTTCGGCCACTCACCGCGTAGAAGCTGATTCTCCCCCTCTCGCAAGAGCAGCAAGGATCAGCGGCGTGGTCGTCGTCGAAGTGACAGTTGACGAAGCCGGTGCTGTGATCTCGGCGCGGGCGATCTCGGGTCACCCGCTGCTGAAGGATGCAGCGGTCAACGCAGCGCGCCAATGGC
>JBGQGO010000691.1:0-3136 GCA_041497455.1 Blastocatellia bacterium
AGCAAAAGCGCCGCCACGCATGCGATAGTCACTCAATGCGCAACAGGGCGGCGCAGTCCAAATGAGCGAGACTGTGTTCCGCGTTTCATCCGTTCACAAAGCAAAAGCGCCGCCACGCATGCGATAGTCACTCAATGCGCAACAGGGCGGCGCAGTCCAAATAAGTCATTGAATGCGGAATAGGCGGCGCAGTCCATATGTTAGGCTGTTCTCTGTTTCGCGATGTCGTCCAGGCCAAGCTCTCTGATGAGCTGCGCCTTCAACTCGAACTTCTTCACCTTGCCGCTCGCGGTCAGCGGAAACGCCGTGACGAAGCTGATGTACTTCGGGACCTTGTGTCTGCTGATCCCGTCGCGGCAGTACCGGCATACTTCCTCATCGTTCGCAGCCGAGCCGGGCTTGAGCCGGATGACCGCCGCTATTTCTTCGCCCATGAAGCCATCCGGCAAGCCGACCACTTGAGCCTCAGCGATCTCAGGATGCCGCATCAGGAATGCTTCGATCTCCGCGGGATAGATGTTCTCGCCGCCGCGGATGATCATGTCCTTCACGCGGCCGACGATGTTGACGTAACCGCCGGCGTTCATCGTCGCAAGGTCGCCGGTGTGAAGCCAGCCTTCCGAGTCGATCGTCTCGGCGGTCGTGTCGGGCATGTTGTAATAGCCCTTCATCACCAAAAAGCCGCGCGTCATCAGCTCGCCCGATTCGCCGAAGCCAACCGGCTCGCCCGTCAGCGGGTCCGCGATCTTGATGTCCATGTGCGGATGCGGAATCCCGACGGTTGAAGACTTCAGCTCGAAGCTATCGGCCTGAATTGTCTCGGTTACCGTCCCGGTCGATTCGGTCAGGCCGAAGACGATCGTGCAGTCGGCGCCCATCTTCGCTCTTACGTCTTCCATCAGGACCACAGGGACCGGCGTCGCACCGGTGATGATCTCACGCAGTGACGAAAGATCGAACTCTCCTGCCAGGAAGCGCGGATGATTCAGCATTGCGACCAGCATCGTCGGAACATTGAACGAAAAAGTCGCCTTCTCATTGTCGAGCAGCTCGAGTTCTTTTGCGGGGTCGAAAGAAATCAGCGGGATCAACGTGCAGCCCAGGTACACCGAGAACATCACCGCGCCCAGGCTTCCGGCGATGTGAAACAGCGGCATCGCTGTGACGTAGCGTTCGTCGGGCCGCAGGCTGCCGATCAAGCAGGACACGTGCGCCTGGTTGACGATGCCGTAGTGGGTGAGCATCACGCCCTTCGGAAACCCCGTCGTTCCGCTGGTGTACTGCATTTGGATCACGTCGTGAGCGTCGAGGCTCGACTGCCGCTCGATGAGGGTTTCATCGGACACTCCTTCGCCAAGCGGCGCGACTTGCGAGTAGGGCATCATGCCGGGCTGCGTGTTGTTCTCAATCAGGATCACTCGCTTCAACTCAGGAAGCGCGGCGCTTTGCAATCGTTCGAGAATCGGATCGGCGAGGTTCTTCAACTCAGGCGCGATGCGATACAGGGACTCAACGTATGAATTGTCGCGATACGCTTCGATCATGAACAGCGTGGTGATGTCTCCCTGACGAAGCACGTACTCGATCTCGGTCACGCGGCAGTTGGTGTTGACCGTTACGAGCACCGCGCCGATCTTAGCGAGCGCGATCTCGAGCAACACCCACTCTGGAACGTTAGTCGCCCATACCGCGACGTGTTCGCCTTTCTCGATTCCAAGAGCTAATAAGCCCTTCGCGAGCCGAGTCACTTCCTCTTTGTATTGGCGATAAGTCAGGCGAAGATCGAGGCCGATCTCGGGGTAGTTGTAGACGAGCGCTTCCTTGTCAGCGTTGGCCTGGCATTGGCGGTCGAACAGCTCACCGATGGTGATGTCGATCAACTCGATGCCGCGGCTTTCAGCTTCCCAGATGGCTCGATCGCCTTTGAGTCCCACGCGCTTCCTCAAGAGATGGGATGGACTTGAAAGGCCAAGTCTGTGGACAATTGCGTAGCGCTCACTCTATGATGAGCCGCGTGGCAGTACCAGTCAGGCCGGCGCTTCCACGTGAGATTGAACGAGGCGAGGCGCCTAGTCAAGGAGTTGAGTGATGGATGTACTGATCAAGCTTGAGCTCCCGCCCGATTTGCAGCAGTTCAAACTCCCACCAGGCGTGGATGAACGGTTGCAAGACCTCTTGGACCGTCAGGACCGTTGCGACACACTGTCGGCGAGCGAGCGCAAGGAGGCGGAGGGCCTCGTCGATCTTGCTGAGATGCTCTCGCTGTTGAGTCTTCGTGCACAAAGGGCTGAGCGCGAAACCACCAAGAGTTCGTAGTTCGGCCTTCAGGCGGAAGTTCGTACCTCAATCCCGGCACACCGAACCCATGCTACGAACTTCCGCCTGAAGGCCGAACTACGAACTTTTTTCTGAGGAACGAATGCAAACGATCAAATCGGTCGTCAATCCGCAGGACGAAATCTATCATACTAACTACGCCGCCAATTCGTCGGCGGTTGAAAGGCTGAAGAGCGAACTCACGCGCTCGACCAAAGGCGGCGGCGAGCAGTACGTCAAACGTCACCTCGCGCGAGGACGCTTGCTGCCTCGTGAGCGCATAGAGATGTTGCTCGACGAAGGCTCATACTTTCTCGAGATCGCGCCGCTAGCCGGCATCGGAATGGAAAACGAATTCGTCGGAGCGGGCGTGGTCGGTGGCGTCGGTTTGGTCTCAGGCCGCGAGTGCCTCATCATCGCCAATGAAGCGACCGTAAAAGGCGGCGCCGTCAGCGAGATCGGGCAGGTGAAGAATCGCCGGCTCTCGGACGTCGGAACTGAGAACCATCTGCCAAGCATCAGCCTCGTAGAATCGGCCGGCGCAGATCTTCCAGTTCAAGCGAAGATATTTGTGCCTGGCGGCCGCGGCTTTCGAGAGATCACTCGCCGCTCGAAGATGCGCATCCCCAGCATCTCGGTTGTGTTCGGCAACTCGACAGCCGGCGGCGCGTATCTGCCGGGCATGTCCGACTACGTGATAATGGTCAGGAATCAGGCGCAGGTGTTTTTGGGCGGACCGCCGCTGGTGAAGATGGCTACCGGTGAAGTCGTCGACGAAGAATCACTCGGCGGAGCTGAGATGCACTCGCGGATATCGGGC
>JBGQGO010000692.1:0-3135 GCA_041497455.1 Blastocatellia bacterium
CAGCGGTTCGTTCGCATAACGCACTCGCATATCGAGCTTCATGTAGCCGCGTACCACGTCCCTCGGCGTGACCGTGAAGACCATGTACTCAGGGCCGAGCAGGACCGCATCGTTGAACGTCTCGCCGCTGCGCAAACCAACGGAGCGAATGTGACGCACGGCGATCTCCTGGAGCTTGTGCTTGTCTTTCAAGTAGGCGATTTCTTCTGCGGCAGTCGAATAAGTGCCCGACAGCCGCGTGACTTCTTCCATCGACGGCGAACGCCCGGCGTCGTATTGGTAAACGGCGAAAGTCAGGTTCACGGCGTATTCGCGGCCCCCAGGCCGCACGCCGCCCGCTCCGCTTTGTGCGATTGCGGTTACGCCGAGGCCGAACGAAAGGAAAACCACAAACCACAGAGGACGCAGAGAAGGGCAGAGGCGCAAACCCCTGCGCCCCTCCGCCTCCTCCGCGGTTTGTCTCTTCGAGAACTTCATAGTGATTCACTCCTTCCACGCTCAGCGATCATCAATCTGTACGCATCGCTCTTGCTGATCCCGCGCTCGCGGGCGATTCGCTTGAGCGCGCTCTTCCGGTCGAGCCCCTCGGCGTTGATCAACCGTTCGACATCTTCACTTATTGAATACATCTGCTCTCGCGCAAGTTGCCTCGGTTGATCTTGAAGCGGCGGACCGATCAATAAGACGATCTCGCCGCGAACCGGCCCCTCGGGCATTTCGAGTTCGGAGAGCGAACCGCGCACAAACTCCTCGTGTAGTTTCGTAAGCTCACGCGCCACGACGCACTCGCGGTTGCCGAACACCTCGCTAGCGTCTGCGATTGTCTCTTTGATCCGGTGCGGAGCTTCGTAGAAGACAAGCGTTGATTTGATTTCCGCAAGCTCCTTGAGCCGCGCCCTTCGTGCCGCGCGCCGCGCGGGAAGGAATCCAAAAAAAGCGAACCCACCATTCGGAAGCCCCGACGCGGACACTGCTGCTATCAAAGCCGACGGACCAGGAATCGGCACAACCAGAATACTCCGATCGATCGCCTCACGAACAATGCGAAACCCGGGGTCAGAGACCAGCGGCGTCCCTGCGTCGGATACGAGCGCGATGTTCAAACCGGCTTCAAGTTTCCCGACAAGCTCGGCGCTGCGCTCTCGTTCGTTATGCTCGTGGTAGCTGACGGTTGGTTTTGAGATTTGAAAATGAGCCAGGAGCTTGCGAGTGTGTCGGGTGTCTTCACAGGCGATGAGGTCGGCTTCTTTGAGGACACGCAACGCACGAAGCGTGATATCTTCGAGATTGCCTATCGGCGTCGCGACGATGAAGAGAGTACCAGGCATCTAGAAGCTGCGACCAAACCGGAATCGAGCCTTGAATAGTATCTTGAATAGTATAATGTAACGGTGTCTCCTGACGAAGAAAGGAAACGCGATTAACGCCGCTTAGTAAGGCGTATACGCCGGGTAGCTGAGGTGCTGGTCGTGGTAGAATAACCGGCGAGGTGAGCAGTTATGACTAGGACCTTGACCTTCGAGATACCTGAGGAGCTTTACCGGACGTTTGAGCAGATGGCGGCGAAGTACGGTAAATCAACGGAGCAGGTCGCGCTCGAGTACTTGGCTCAGCATGCTCCGAAACCGCGTCCGAAGCTTAGCGAGGAAGAGCTGAGAGAAGCGAGACAAAGACTCTTGCGTCACGCTGGGGCGGCAAGTCTCGGATATCCAACCGGCGCAGACAATGAAAGCATCGACGCTGATCTTGCGCGCGAATACGGCAGCACTCACGAGGAACAGTCGTGATGCTGTTGGATACTTCGGGTCTCTTTTGCTATCACCACAAAGATGAGCTTCAACACGAAGACGCGTTGAGCCTCTTTGACGGCGCCTCAATAAAACTAACTCACAGCTATGTCCTCGCGGAGTTAATACCACTATGTCAGTCGAGGAAACTGAATCGGGTCGATGCCCTCATGTTCGTCCAGGACTTGGTTGATAATCCGCTCATTGAGCTTGTTTGGGTGGGCGAAGCCTTGCACACCACAGCTTTCGCGTTGCTACAGGATAGGTTAGACAAAACCTATTCACTTTGCGATGCCGTTAGCTTTGTGCTGATGAAGGAGCGAGGCATAACGGATGCACTCACAACCGACCGCCATTTCGAGCAAGAAGGATTTGTTCGACTGCTGAAGCCGTGAACGCTCGTAACTCCAATCTGCGCTCTGCGGAGGGCTCTCCCGCAGCGCGCCTCCTAAGTATTGATAAAGTTTGACAGTCAATCCTCTCTACACTATAGTGTGCCAGAACTTGATCATAACCCTATTATGTAGTGGTCGGCGTCGCCGGCCACGGAGCGGTGAATGTTTAGACTCGAGAAACTGGAGATAAGCGGCTTCAAATCTTTTGCCGACCGGACTTCCCTTGTTTTCGGCGAAGGCATAACCGGAGTCGTCGGCCCTAACGGTTGTGGCAAGAGCAACATCGCCGAGGCGATCTCGTGGGTGTTGGGCGAACAGTCCGCCAAGAACCTTCGCGGCGGAAAAATGGAAGATGTGATCTTTAACGGCACCCGCGACCGCAAGCCTACCGGGATGGCCGAGGTGCTGCTCACGATGGTCGCCATCGAAGACATCGCCGCGCGAGACAGCGCTTCGGATAAAGACGACGAGCAGGAATACGAGGATGCGCTCACCAACGCGGAACACGCCGCCGAAGCCGCGCGATCGCTGGTTCAAGAGTTGGCCCCGCCGCCCCCTGACACACAGAGCCTCGACGCCGTATCGAGTGATGATGTAGCGAACGAAGGTCCGGACTCCGCCGATGCTGACGAATCGACCGGTGAACCATCAGCGAGCGTCAACAGCGACCAATCACCCGCGCGGCTCGAACTCGAGAGCGATGCCGCGGCTGAAGCCGGCATCGAACAAGAACAGCCCAAGACGGCCGAGCGCAAGCGGACCCGTCACCCAAGCAAGCGCCGGACGATCGCGATCTCTGCCGGCGAACGCATAACCGTCGGCCGGCGTCTCTATCGCACCGGCGACAGCGACTACCTGATGAACGGCCGGCCGTGTCTGCTTCGTGACATTCAGGATCTGTTCGCGGGCACGGGTCTGGGCGGTGCTCACTACGCGATCATCGAGCAGGGCCG
>JBGQGO010000693.1:0-3120 GCA_041497455.1 Blastocatellia bacterium
GCGTTTGGGGCGCGCGGATGACCGGCGGAGGATTTGGCGGTTGCACGATCAACCTCGTCAAAGCGGAAAGCGTCGTGGAGTTCAAGCGGACCGTCGCTCTTGGTTATGAGCGGGCGACTGGGCTCGCGCCAGAGATCTTTGTCTGCTCGACTGCGGACGGCGCATCGCAGATTCTTTCAAGGGGAACGGAATAGACCGCCGATCGGACGGATGCGGCGGATCCGCACGGATCAGATCCGCGACAATCCGCCAAATCAGCGCAATCAGCGGTCTATTCCTTGCAAGGGAGGAGCCTTAGAATGAGAAGAGTGTTATTGCTGTTGCTGCTTTCAGCTTTGCTATCGGCGAAGGCGGCGCCGAATATTGTCGCGATTGGCACAACGCCGCCGCTTGCGGAACGACTAGGGTTCAAATCGACCGACAAGATCCTGATCATCAACGTCGACGATGTCGGCAACAGCCACGCGGCGAACGCCGCCGTGATCGACGCGATGGAGAACGGGCTCGCCACGTCGTCGACCATCATCGTTCCAGGCCCGTGGTTCCCTGAGATCGCCGCTTACGCGAAGGCCCATCCGAACTCCGACTTCGGCGTGCATCTAGCGCACACGAGCGAATGGAAGACGCTCAAGTGGGGACCGGTTGCAAGCAAGCGCGACGTGCCCGGGCTGGTCGATCCGCAAGGCTATCTGTGGCCCGACATCGCAAGCGTCTACAAGAACTCGACGCCCGAGCAGGCTTACATCGAAGCTCGCGCGCAGATCAAGAAGGCGCTCGACGCGGGCATTGACGTCACGCATTTGGATTCGCACATGGGCACGCTTCAGTACAACGAGGCGTACTTTCAGGTTTATCGGCGGCTCGCGAGAGAATTCAGTCTGCCGTTGAGGATGGGCTCTCAAGAGCTGCTCGCTGCACAGGGCGGCGGCCAGCAGCGCGGGCAGTTGGACACGGATGGGGTGATTTATCCGGATTATTTGATTCACGGCGATCGCAAACCAGGCGAGCCGATCCGCGATTACTGGAAGCGCTCGATCAGCTCCTTGAAGCCGGGGGTGACCGAGCTGTACATTCACGCATCGGTCGCGGGTGATGAGATCAAGCACATCACGAATTCGTGGGAAGATCGAGCTGCCGAATACGAGTTGTTCACAAAGGACCCGGAGGTCCGCCGCATACTCGATTCGCAAGGCGTGAAGCGAATCGGCTATCGCGCGCTGCGAGACTTGCAGCGGAAGGCCCGCCCGACTTAACAGGTCGCTAGCAGTCGATGATAAGGAGCGGTCAGGGGCAATCCCACCAACTGCGTTGGTGGGATTATCTGATTGTGCTCGACACTTATCTGAAGGGAGCCTAGAGTCAACGCTATGATCAATGCGCGACATTGTCTCTGCTCTGCAGTCTCAGGGGGCTTGATGCTGCTTTCGGATTCCGCAACAGCGCAAACTGCGCTCCAACCCCAGCAACCTTCCGGTCTGGACCCTTCTCTGAAAGACGTGGCTCAAGTAGGTTGGTGGATAGCGGCTATTGTTTTTGGTTTCGTGGCGCTGATTAGGACTTTGAGAGAGGTCCGTGAGAATCGTCAGTTGCGCTCGGAGGAACTGCGCTGGAAGAAGGCAAGTCTTGCCCGTGACACCTTAGTTGCTTTGAAAACCAATGCAAAAGTCATTGACGCGTTGACAATGCTCGACTGGACGGGCCGCGAATATGAAGTTGGCAAGGGTCTTCGAGACACGGTTACGTGGGGGGAAATCGAGAGAGCCCTGCGTCCTCACGACTCGACTAGTGACTTCGCTGACAAGGAAGTCTATGTACGAGATTGTTTCGATAATCTCCTCGATGGCATCGAGGAAATCGAACACTTGCAAATAGGGCTGATCGAATTTGAAGACGTACGATATCCGTTGGCGTACTACATCAAGAAGTTAAACGAGCATCAATCGGCTGTAAGTCGATACATCGAGTTTTACGACTACAAGCGCGCGGCTGCTCTCATTGCGAGGTTCTGAGGCCGTCGAGAGAATCCTTTCATACGCTTACGTAGAAACGCTCAAACATCGTGACAAGAACCCAACCGGGAGAAAACCGCAAATGAAGAGATCGTTTTCACTGAGACTCGTGGTCTGTTTGACATGGCTTGCGCTGATCGTCGTTCCGCGCCCGCTGCAGGCGCAGCAGTCATTCGACCTCAAAGCCAACTACGCCAAGTCCGAACACATGATTGCGATGCGCGACGGCGTGAAGCTCTTTGCTGCCGCGTACTCGCCTAAGGACACGGCGCAGAAGTATCCGATACTCTTGATTCGCACTCCCTACAGTTGCGCGCCGTACGGACCCGCTGCGTACAAAGAGACCATTGGTCCTTCGCCGCTGTTCGCCAAAGAAGGCTACATTATCATCTATCAGGATGTGCGCGGCGCTTGGATGTCCGAAGGCGCCTACGTGAACATGAGGCCGCAGAATGCCCACAAGAACAAACCCGCTGACATCGACGAGAGCAGCGACACCTACGACACGATCGACTGGCTGGTTAAGAACATTCCGAATAACAACGGGCGAGTCGGTATGTGGGGAATCTCATACCCGGGTTTCTACGCAGCCGTCGGAACGATAGACGCGCATCCTGCTTTGAAGGCCGCGTCGCCGCAAGCGCCGATCGCTGACTGGTTCATCGGCGACGACTTCCATCACAACGGCACGCTCTTTCTGCCGCACGCCTTCAACTTCTTCGCAAGCTTCGGGCGTCCCAGACCAAAACCGACGCCAACGAGCAACGACCAGCGGTTCAACCACGGTACCCCCGACGGCTACAAGTTCTTTCTCGAGATGGGACCGCTCGCTAACGCCGATAAAAAGTACTTTCATGGAGACATCGCCTACTGGAACGAGATGATGGAACACCCGAACTACGACGCGTACTGGCAAGCTCGCAACACGCTGCCGCACTTGAAGAACATCAAGCCCGCGGTGATGACCGTAGGCGGATGGTTCGACGCCGAAGATCTCTTCGGCGCGCTCAACACCTACAAATCAGTCGAGAAGCAAAGCCCCGGCGCTTACAACATTCTGGTGATGGGCCCGTGGTTTCACGGCGGATGGTCGCGCGGCGACGGCGAGGGA
>JBGQGO010000694.1:0-3113 GCA_041497455.1 Blastocatellia bacterium
CTCCGCCACGGTTTCGAGCGGCGATCTCTGAGCGACGAACTTGGCTATACCGAAGTCCATTAGCGTCGCCTGCCCGCGCGCAGTGACCATGATGTTCGAAGGCTTGATGTCTCGATGTATGACCCGTCGTGAGTGCGCTTCCGAAAGCGCATCGGCAAGCTGAACAGCGATCGCGATGGCTTCGCCGATCTTAAGCGGCTTGCGCCTCATTCTGCTCGCGAGCGTCTCACCGTCGACGTACTGCATCACGATGAAGCTTTGGCCATCGTCGGTGCCGACTTCGTGAATACGACAGATGTTCGGATGGTCTAGGGTGGCCGCGGCTTGAGCCTCTCTGATAAGGCGCTTCTGGGCGTGCTCGTCAGCCACCACCTCCGCGTGCAGGAATTTGATAGCGACCTTGCGGCGCAGAGTGGAGTCTTCCGCGAGGTAGACGTCTCCCATTGCGCCTTTGCCTAGCGGTGCAACAATGCTGTAGCGGCCCACAGACCGACCCAACCGGGAATCGGCCTGAGTAGTGGCCGCTAGTTTAGTAGTCGTATCATAGGCGGGCGAATCTATGAAGCTCCCCTCCAACTCGTGCGCGGCAATCAGGGATTCAACTTCGGCCAGCAACTCAGGGTCAGAAGCACGGACTTCAGCCAGAAACGCTGCGCGCTCGCTCGGTTCAAGCTTGAGGGCGGCATGAAACAGATCTTCGACTCGCTCCCAGTGTTCAGGTGTCTTCATTTCGCGATTGCTCATCTTACAAACGATATCCGAGGCTGAATCCACTCAGGGCATTTCAAAAAAAGGAGCTGATACAGACTAGATCCTTCTGGCGGTCTGGACTTGCCGAACATCTTGAGAGGTTCGTTTACCCGCTCAACTCGCGCCGAAGCCAGGACCGTGCGAAGGTCCAGTCCCGCTCCACAGTGGCGTGCGACTTACCCAGAACTTCGGCGGTCTCCTCGATCGTGAGTCCGCCGAAGAATCTCAGTTCCACTACTCGACTGTGCTCAGGCCTTATCACTGACAGGGCACTTAAGGCATCATCCAGCGCTACCAAGTCCACATTCGGTTTGTGACACAGACGGTCAGCACCGCTAAGCGACAGCTTGTATTGCGAGCCCCCGCGCTTGGCGGCGCTATTCCTGCGGGCGTGATCCACGAGAATGCTACGCATTGCTTTTGCCGCCAGACCGAAGAACTGCGCCCGGTTTTGCAAGCTAACATTCTTTTGGTCGATGAGCCGAACATAAGCTTCGTGTACGAGTGCGGTGGGCTGTAGTGTATGACCCTGGCGCCGGCTTCGCAGGTAACTACGGGCCAATCGGCGGAGCTCGTCGTAAACCAGCGGCATCAACTCGTCAAGGGCAGCCTTATCGCCATCGCTCCATTTCACGAGCAGTTGGGTTATGCCCTCCACCCGCTGCATCATCACACTCCTCTTGTCCTATTTCAGAACCCCAACCCTCGGGCATTACTTAGAAAGATTGCTGAGACGGCGGCAGTCTATCACCAGTGCGATCTTTCACCAAACTCTTAACTTAGAGTGAGGGGATTCCGTCCCGATTCGCGTTGTAACAGATGTAGGGAGAGACGCGGCTCATCGGGCAGGAACGAGAGGGCCGCAGGTTGTGCCGTTGATCGCTGCGAGATTGACGAAGGAGGAATGATATGCGTCTCACGGCTAGGTTAGTGTTTCAATCATTACTATTGCTCAGCCTGATGTGGCCGGGAACTGATGGCGTAGTCCAGGCTGGGATCAACGTGTGGACCAGCAACGGACCTTACGGCGGAAAGGTCGCCGCTCTTGCGATAGACCCATCAAATCCCAACATCATTTACGCGGGGACTTCTAACTTTAACGAAGGTGTGGCTGGGGGCGCCGGCGTGTTCAAGAGCGTAAACGGCGGCGCAAATTGGAGCGCAATCAACAGCGGTCTTACTAGCACCGATGTCCACGCACTTGCGATAGATCCATCAAGCACCAACACTATCTATGCGGGCACTTATTCTGGTGGCGTCTTCAAGAGCACGGACGGCGGCGCGAATTGGAGCGCAGTCAACACCGGGCAGGATTTCGTCATCGCAGCGCTTGCGATAGATCCTTTAAACCCGAACACGATCTATACGGCATCTGCGAGAGCCGGCATCTATAAAAGCACGAATGGCGGCGCGAACTGGACCGCAGTGAACGCAGGACTACCTCGCGACACCTTTGGGGTTTTTGATTGGTTCCAAGTCGTTTCGATAGATCCATCCAACACCAACACCATCTATGCGGGATCTGACACCGGTCTCTTCAAGAGCACTAATGCCGGTGGAAGTTGGAGTTCAATCAGCACCAGACCGTTCATGGCGGCCGTTGCGATAGATCCCTTAGACACCAATACCATCTACGCAGGGACAGACGGCGTCGGCGTCCTCAAGAGCACCAATGGCGGAGGGAGTTGGAGCGCAGCCAACACCGGCCTAACTAGTCTCGATGTCCGAGCGCTTGCGGCAGATCCATCAAACACCGACACCATCTACGCGGGGACAAGCGTCGGCGTCTTCAAGAGCACTAATGGCGGAGGGAGTTGGAGCGCAATCAACAGCGGTCTCACTAGCACCGATGTCCACGCACTTGCGGTAGATCCATCAAGCACCAACATTGTCTATGTGGGCACTAATCCTGGAGGCATCTTCAAAAGCACGAACGGCGGCGCGAACTGGACCGCGGTCAATACCGGACTTATTGGCAGCGATGTCCGCGCACTTGCGATAGACCGATCGAACCTCGGCACCGTCTATGCTGGGACTTCTAGCGGTGTCTTCAAGAGCACTGACAGCGGAGGGAGTTGGGGCGCAGTCTACACGGGGCTGACCAATTCGTTTATCTCTGCCCTTGCTATAGATCCTGCCAACACAAACACCGTCTATGCGGGAACTCGGGGCGGCGGTGTCTTCAAGAGCACGAATGGCGGCGCGAATTGGGGCGCGGTCAATAGCGGCATCGGAGCGGTCAATAACGGCATCGCTGCGCAAGCACTGACAATAGATCCTTCCAACACCAATACCATCTATGCAGGAACTGGCGGCGGCGTCTTCAAGAGCACTAATGGCGGAGCGAGTTGGAGCGCGGCCAA
>JBGQGO010000695.1:0-3109 GCA_041497455.1 Blastocatellia bacterium
CGCCCTGGTGCGGGATTTCCAGGTGAGCTTCATTGTGACGCTCGAGTCACCGCATCGGTTCACCAAGTTCGCGGGGTTCGACGCCAACGGAGACGTATTCGGCGTGAATGACCGCGTTGGAACCGACGGCAGAAACACATTCGAGGGAGACCAAATGCAAACCGTGGACGTGCGATTGTCCCGTTCATTCACGATTCACGAGAAGAAAAAACTGGAGCTTCTCGCTGAAGCGTTCAACCTGCTCAACACTTTGAACGTCAGGTTCTTCAACACGGTTTACGGAGACTCGATCTTTCATCCGGCGAACAGCACGATCAGCGATCCGTTGCTCGGTTCGATACCCACGTTCCGCGAAGGCGCGCTCAATCCGGCATACGGAAATCCGCGCGCGATCTTCAATCCGCGGCAGATTCAATTCGCCGCGAGGTTCACGTTCTGAACGGAAGCTTGAAACAGTAGAGTAGCGAGAGGGACTCATGAAAAACAGAATTGCTGTACTGGCGCTGACAGTTGTTTGCTTATCGGTTGCGGCGTCCGCCCAACAAGACAAGAAGAAGGCGACCTCCGCCTTGATCAGCTCTCTCAAGTCGGCTCGGGTGATTGAGTTGAATTTCATCTGGGATCGCAACTCACCACTGCTGGGATTGAATCCGCCGTTCACGATCGGCCTGCAGACAGGCCACAAACAAACGAGTGGAATGATACCCGGCGGAATCGCGTTCGCCGCCGACATGATGTTCTTCAGCGGGCAGCACGGGTCGCCTAACATCGACGCGCTGGGGCACATCTCCGACAACATGAAATTGTTCGGCGGCGCAGACGCCGCGGCCAGCGAGAGCCCGGCTGGATTGCTCACGCTAGGGATCGAAACTTATCCCAAGGAGCGATTCATCAATCACGCGGTGCTGCTCGACGTCGCGCGCTTCAAGAACGTGGATGCGCTCGCGGCGGGCCAGGAGATCACCGCACAAGATCTGGAGGCGACCGCCAAAGCCGAAGGCGTTGAAATACAACCTGGCGATTCCGTGCTGATCAGGACCGGATACGGCAAGTTCTTCGAAGCCGATCGCGCGAAATACGCGGGATTAAGACCGGGTCCGGGCGAAGGCGCGGCTCGATGGCTCGCGAGCAAGAGAATATTTCTAGCCGGCGATGACCAGATGAGCTTTGAAGTAGTGCCCGAGAAAGGTACGATATTTCCTTGCCATCGTATTCTGATTGCCGACAATGGGATCTACATTGTGGAGAACTTGAATCTCGAAGAGCTGGCGAGGGCACTTGCCGAATCGAAAGTCTACGAGTTCGCTCTCATTCTAAACCCGCCCAGGATCAGAGGCGCGACTGGCGCAGCAGCGAATGCATTCGCGATAATACCTCAGTGAGCATGGTAGGGGTGGCCCTCCGTAGCCGCCCCTGTTTTTGCAATTGAGACGCGTTGACGATCAACGGGGCGGCCACGGAGGGCCGTCCATATAAGGGCATAATGAAAATAACCATCATCGGCGGCGGACCATCGGGACTGTACTTTGCAATCCTGATGAAGAAGCTCGACCGGACACACGAGGTTACCCTCCTCGAACGCGACGGGCCAAACGACACTTTCGGCTGGGGCATAGTCTTTTCGGATCAGACGTTCTCTTACCTCAAAGACAACGACAAGAAGTCCTTCGCCGCCATCACTCGCGCCTGTCAGCGATGGGACAACGTCGATGTCGTTCACAAAGACCAGAAGGTCACCATTCGCGGAAATAAGTTTTCGGGCATCGGCCGCCTGGCGTTCCTGAACATCTTGCACAAGCGATGCCTCGACCTCGGCGTCGATCTGCGATTCGAAACCAACGTTACCGACTTGAATGAACTCCCGCCCTACGATCTGCTCGTAGGCGCGGACGGAGCTAACAGCTTCGTTCGAGGAGCTTTCAGCAAGGAGTTTCAACCGTCGCTGGATCTGAGAAAGAACCGGTACATCTGGCTTGGCACTCGTCAGTTGTTTGACGGGTTGACGCTTATCTTCCGCGAGCACGAAGCCGGGCTGTTCATCGCGCACGCGTACAAGTTCAACGACACGACCAGCACCTTCATCGTCGAGTGCAGCGAAGCTACCTGGCGAAACGCGCGTTTTGACTGGAAGTCCGATCCGGAAACCTGTCAGTACCTCGCCGAGGTATTCAAGCCCGATCTGGGCGGGCATCCGCTGCTATCCAACAACTTCGTGCGCTGGCTCAACTTTCCGCTGGTTAAGAACAAACGGTGGCATCACAAGAACATCGTGCTGCTTGGCGACGCGTTGCACACGGCGCATTTTTCGATTGGCTCGGGCACAAAGCTCGCGGTCGAGGATTCGATTGCGCTGGCGAAGTGTTTCAAAGCGGGCAACGATGTCGAACAAACCCTCGCCGAATTTCAAAGCGTGAGAAAGCCAATCGTCGATGAATATCAAGACGCCGCTTATGCAAGCTTGCTCTTGTTTGAGAACGCACAGAAGGAATTGCACCTCGACCCGATACCTTTCGCCTACAAGCTGATGACTCGGAGCAAGAAGATCGACTATGAGAACTTGAAGGAACGCGACCCCGAGTTCATTGCGGCTTACGACGCGTGGAAGGCGGGAGCAGAGGGCAGAAGTCAGAAGCCAGAAGGCAGAAGGCAGAAGGCAGAAGCAAGAAATCGGAAGCAGGGATAAGTAAGAGGTCAGGGGTCATAAGTCGGGGATCATAAGTCAGGGGTCATAAGTTCCGACCTCTGCCTTCTGACCTCTGACTGGTTCAGCTCAAAGCTATGTGGCATCCGGAGAATCCAGTGAGGCATGCGATTCCCGAGACGCGCTGGCCCACTGCGGAAGAAGCGGATCGGTCTCTGCTGTTCACTCCAGTCGACGTCGGCTCGGTCAAGCTTGAAAACCGCACGTGGGTGCCTGCGATGGTTCCCTGGCGAGCCACCGAAGACGGTTTCGTAACGCCAAACATCATCGAATGGTACGGCCGCTTCGCCTCAGGCCGCCCTGGCGCAATCGTCGTCGAAGCCACCGGCGTCCGCGATATCGCAAGCGGGCCGCTGCTGCGGATCGGGCACGATCGCTTCATTCCGGGTTTGCGCAATCTGGTCGAAA
>JBGQGO010000696.1:0-3089 GCA_041497455.1 Blastocatellia bacterium
ACCGTACTTTTCGGATATCTCGCGTACTCGCGCCCGGGCTTTGCGATAGTCGATTGAGGTGCCTGTTGTTGGCTCGGCGCCTAAGATGATGTTCTCAGTCACGGTGAGCGGCTCGACCAGCATGAAATGCTGATGCACCATGCCGAGCCCGAGTTTTATTGCGTCCCCGGGTCCATTGATCGCGCGGGTCTGGCCGTCGATCAGAATCTCGCCCTCATCGGCCGCGTAGAAACCGTAGAGGATGTTCATCACCGTGGATTTGCCGGCGCCGTTTTCGCCGATGATGGCGTGGATCGATTTGTCGGGAATGGCCAGACTGATGTGATCGTTGGCCAGCACTTCGCCGAAGCGCTTGCTGATTCCGCGCATCTCGACTGCGAATTTCGGGTCGCTCATATCGTGTTGGCGGATGCGCTCTCGGCCCCAAGTCAACGAGCCTGAGAGTAAGAGCTAATGAAAGCGGCGTTATGATAATTGATTGACGGCGGGATGGGAAGTAGAAGTGGCGCAAGGGTGCGCGTCAGATTTTTGCGCATACCCACCTCGTGAGAGGTGGGTCCGTGATGTTCCGGCCTACAAGAGAGCGCCACCCGACCTGCCGGCATACCCACCTCGTGACGAGGTGGGTATGAAGTGCAGAGCGGCAGAGACTCGCGCTACTTGAGCACCTTCGCGGAAACTACAACCACCAGGCCTTTGTCGCCCATCGTGGTGCTGCCTACGACGACCTTCTCTCCCTGCCGCAAGCCGACCGGCGACTGGAAGCCCACATTCTCATACTGAACCTGGGCTCCGAGGTTGAGCGGGACTCGCATGTTGAACCGGAAGCGTCCAACCTGAACTGTCGGCGTGACGGACGAGTCAATCGTAATCGAATCAAGATAGTAATTATAAAAGATCGGATTGGGCGGCGTGGGCACTGAAGAAAAGAGGTTCGATTCAGCGACGCCGCTGTTTTCGACTTGGCCGCCCCCTTCTTTCGCGCGATGAATGCCTGAGGTCATCAGCGTGTAAGACTTGTACTTGAGCGCCGACTTCAACTGCTTGACCACGTCAGCCAACTCTGCCGGGTAGTCTTCCGAGCCGCCGGCCGAGGTTGACGCGATCAACACGTGGACGCTGAACTCGATATCCGGCCGCGGCGCCTGAGGCGTATCCAGCCGCTTGATCGCTTCCTCGATCGTGGCGATGTTCTCCGGAAAGTCGCGCACGGTGAGCGTCTTGAACTCCCGGTCCACCGACATAGTCGCGCCTTTGAATCCGCTGCCGAGCGGGCGGATCACCTGAAGCAGACCGTATGGATCGCGGTACTTGATCTCGAATATCTTTCCCTTGAATCCCTTTTCTTCAACGTAGTCAGGTGCTTTGGGGGATGGTGCCGGGGTCGGGGTCTTGGCTTCTTGGCCATACGTCATCGGCGCAAGCGCCAGAGTTAGTACGAGCGATGAGCCTATGAAAGCGGCTGTCGCGATTCTGTTTCTGAGAGACATAAGACCTCCTGTTCTTTCTTTCACTGGTTTGTCTTCGGACTTTCAACTTCCTTTGGTGCGAACCAAATGATGCGAATGTTTGGATCGCTGGTTTGAATCTCGATTCGAAGCATCCCCGGCGGATCGTTGGCGTCGCCGGGAAGCTTGTCTGCCAGCCCCGCTGAGCTAGTCCCTGACTGTTCCGGCGGGTTCATCTGAGACACAAAGGGCGGCTCGAATGTTTGCTCCAAGATTATCGGAGTCCCGGCTCGCGCCCTGATGTTCGCCAGATTCTTCGAGTGATGCGGCTTGCTCAAACCGGCTCCTGTAGCCGTTCCTGTGTCAGGAATGTGTCCCGGCTCGTTTGACGGCGGGCCCTCCGTGTCCGGCGCCTGCTTGACCGCTTCAACGACCTGGAGTTTCACGCTCATCCGAGCCTGGTAGATGTAGAACACAACGACGCCGAAGATGATCAACATCGCGGCGGACAGAGCGAAGACCTGTCTTCGGCTCCATTGCTGCGCTAGAGACGCCAGCAGCGACGGCTTTGCGCTGGTCTCTGCGATTCGTCTTAGAACTCCAGCCTTCAATCCGGTCAATGACGCCTCGTCGAATTCCGGCGGCTCGCTTGAGCGCAGCCAGCTCTGACTCTCTTTGTACTCGTCAGCCAGCCAGTTGCATCGGCCGCACCATTCGAGATGCGACGCAAGCCGGTCTGCTATGCCGGATGCGAGATCGCCTTCGACATAGAGCGGTATGAGCTTTTCAACGCGCCTGCAATTCATTTTCTTACCCTCGCCGCGTTCGATTCAGCACGCGGTCCCGATACTGTTTGATCTTCGCGCGGGCCGAGCTTATCTGCGTTCGCACGGTGGTCTGGCTCGAGCCGAGAACGCGCGCAACTTCTTCGGTCGATAATCCCTCGAGGTCGCGGAGCACGAGAGCGGCCCGTTCTTTGGCCGGCAGCGTGTCCAATGCTTCCGCGATCAGAGCCCGCTGTTGCGACTTGATCGCGTTTGCCTCGACGTCTTCGCCGCTTGCCAGCGCTTCGAGTGTTCCGGCCTCTCGCTCACTTTCAAACGAAGCGAACTGGTGATGGCTGGCCCGCTTGCGTATGTGATCGCGGCAAACGTTGACGATGATTCGATACAACCACGCCGCGAAGTCCTGATCGGAGCGAAAGCCGTGCAGGTACTTATGCACTCGCAGGAAAACTTCCTGCGCGGCGTCGTGAGCGTCCTCGCGGTTACCCAACATCCGCCACGCGGTTGAAAGAACTTTGCGCTGATAGCAGTCGATCAACTCTTCAAACGCCGCCGGGTCCCCGGCTTTTGCGCGTTCAACGACTGGAGCTGTTGACGACGCAGCAGTCTTCGAAGAGCTATCGCGCAACCCAAGGCTGTCGGTCATCAGAGCTATGTCAGCAACCTCACCCGGCATTCGTTGTCATCCTCGCTCTATTAAGATCTACTCCGGCTCGACGGAAAGCGTTGAGATATTTATTGAGCCGCATGCTCAAACGCGGGCGTAACGAGGGGGTTCAAGATTGGGACGGGCCCGGATTTTTGCGATCTTGGCGTGTCTTTGCGTCTTTGCGCGAACGGGTCGTAGTCGAAAAGA
>JBGQGO010000697.1:0-3086 GCA_041497455.1 Blastocatellia bacterium
CAGCGCGATCTCGTGGTACTACTATTTGCGCGTGATTGTAGCAATGTTCTTCGCCGAGCCCGCAACCGGGTTCAAAGCGCCGCGGGTCGCGCGTTCGATGGCCGCAGCGATAGTGTTGGCACTGCTCGGGACTCTCTATCTCGGTATTCTGCCTGGTCGAGTTCTGGATACGCTCGAGAGCGCGCGCGATCAGATGACGCAGACGCGGAAGTGACCTTACGAAGACTGAACCCCAGAACGTAGAGTCAATCGACGGCCATCTCTCGCGCCGCGTTCGCCCCGTCAAAGCGGAAGACATTGCCGCCGAAGTAGCCCAGCAACTGGGTGACTTGTCGATCCCCGCCATCTACAGAGACAAGATTCGCCCGCAGAGAACGCGCCAGTACGAGCTTCGCGCACCCGCAAAGAAGGCGCCGGTTGAAATCCTGCACACGCTGCTCGGGATTGAGCTGAAGGTCGGCAACCGCAGACTGTTGTGTCCCGATCTGGCGACCGCGAGATATTTGTCGGTGTTCGCCAGACTCGGCTGCCCTCTCATCGCTGTACCCTACGACATCACCCAGATATCGTGGATAGCGGATGAGCTTGAATCAAGCTGGCATCGAATGATGCTGCTAATCGATCACTTGACCGACGGGCGCAGCGAACGGCTGCGCGCTATGGTTCGGCGAAGGTTGATCGGCGAGGCTCGATCCGCCATCGATTCTCTTGGGGCCGGGTCAAGGTTCCCAGAGTTCAATCAACCCAAGCGTCAACCTCCAAGACGTTGACGCTGCGGACCGTGAGCGATTTACTCGAGATGTCCATTCGTGAAGCATGAGATGGAGCAAGTATGGACGACAAACATAAGACCAAAGCGCAACTCCTAGGCGAGTTGGAAGAGTTGCGGCGGCGGGTTGCTCAAATGGACAAGGCAGAAGAGTCGCAACCCAACCATCATCCACCTTTTCTGGCGTGGGCCGAGACTGCGGCATCTACGATCTTCATCTTTCAGGACCCGGCGTTCCGCTATACGAATCCGGCAATGTCGCAGCTCACCGGGTATACGCGGGAAGAGCTGCTGGCGACAAACATCTGGAGTCTCATACACCCTGAGTTTCGCGAGTTGATAAGAGAACGCGTGTCCGCCTGGCAACGCGGCGAGCCGGTGCCTACGAGATCCGAATTCAAGATACTGCCCAAGAGCGGCGAGACACGATGGATTAATGCAGACTCGACCTTCATCGAGTTTGACGGGGGTCCGGCTGCGCTAACCATCGCTTTTGATTCCACCGAACATAAGCTTGCTGAAGAGGCGCTTTGCGAAAGCGAGGAACGTTATCGGAACATAGTCGAGACAGCTCAGGAAGGCATCTGGATGGTCGACGAGGAAGCAACCACGACTTACGTGAACCACCATCTGGCGGAGATGTTCGGCTACACCAGAGATGCGATGCTGGGCCGTTCCGTGTTCGACTTTGTTGACGACGCGGCGCGCAAGGAAACCCGCTCGCTTCTGGAACGCGGGAGGCAAGGTATCAAATGGCGCCACGACTTTCGGTTCCTTCGAAAAGACGGTTCAGATCTGTGGACCATCGTTTCCACCACACCCTTGTTTGACGGTGGGGGCCGATTCGCGGGCGGCCTTGCGATGCTCGTGGACGTCACCGAACGTCATTGGGCAGAGGCGGCTCTGCGCGAAAGCGAAGAGCGGTTCCGCACGCTGGTCAACTCGATGGACGACATAGTGTTCACTGTTGATCGAGAGCGGCGATACAGCGGAGCCTTCGGACGATGGCTTGAGATGTTCGGGCTTGAACGCGAGGCATTCGTCGGAAGGACCGCAAGCGAGATTCTCGGCGCGGAAGCTGGGCGTGTACACGATGAGGCAAATGAGCGCGGGCTGTCGGGTGAGCAGGTCGTCTATGAGTGGTCCTCGGCGAATGCCCAGGGAACATTTTATTTTCAAACCTGCTTGTCGCCAATTCGCGATAGGAGTGGCGAGGTCACCGGGTTGGTCGGCGTCGGGCGTGATATCACCGAGCGCAAACGGGCGGACAAATCCATTCGGTTTCAGGCGAATCTGCTGGACGAGGTTGAGCAGGCAGTCGTAGCCACCGATCTGGACGGCAATATCACTTATTGGAACAGGTTTGCCGAGGAGCTTTACGGGTGGTCAGCGGCAGAGGCGTTAGGCCGCTATGTCGTGGAAGTCACTCCGGCCCAGACGACCCGGGGGCAGGCGTCCGAAATCGTGCGTCATCTGAGGGAGGGCAATAGATGGTCGGGTGAATTCCTCGTGCAGCATAAAGACCATACTCCATTCACGATAATGCTGACGGACTGGCCGCTCTACGACGACAAGGGAACGATGGTCGGCATTGTCGGTATTTCCTCCGATATCACCGAGCGCAAACGAGCGGAGGATGCGTTGCGCGCTAGCGAGGAGCGCTACCGGGATCTGGTTGAGAATGCCCGCGACATCATCTACTCCTACGACCTGAAGGGCAACTACACGTCTGTAAACAAAGTAGTCGAGCAGATCACCGGCTACACCCGCGAAGAAGCGCTCAAGCTGAGCCTTGAACAGAGCGTGGCGCCTGAATACCTCGAGACGGCGCGCCAGATGATCGCCGCCAAGCTCGCCGGTCAGAAAGAAACAGTTTACGACCTGGAGATCATCGCGAAGGATGGCCGGCGGATCACAGTTGAGATCAACACGAGACTCGTCCTTCAGGACGGTGTTCCCCTCGGCATACAGGGCATCGCTCGTGATGTTACTGAGCGAAAACGCGCGGAGGAGGCGCTGCGGCAGAGCGAGGAAAGATTCCGCCGTTACTTCGAACTTGGGCTCATCGGAATGGCGATCACGTCACCGGCCAGAGGCTTTATCGAGGTCAACGACAAGATGTGCGAAATCCTGGGGTACGAACGGGCCGAGCTGTTGCAGTTGACCTGGGAGGAGTTAACCCACCCCGACGATCTGGCTGCCGATCTTGCTAATTTCGAGCGAATCCTGGCCGCGGAATCAGACGGCTACTCGAGGGACAAGCGATTCATCAGCAAGGACGGCGGGGTGATCCCCGCCGCCATTTCGGTGAGTTGCG
>JBGQGO010000698.1:0-3078 GCA_041497455.1 Blastocatellia bacterium
AAGGACCTGGGGCTTCTCGGGGCAGCCGAACAAATCTACGATGATCTTCGCAAAGCCGGCGTCGAAGCGTTGCTCGACGACCGTGACGAGCGCGCGGGTGTCAAGTTCAACGATGCTGATCTTATCGGCGTGCCTTATCGGATCACATTTGGCAAGAAGATCAAGGAAGGCAAGGTCGAGTTGTTCACTCGCCTAACACGCCAGTCCGAAGATGTGCCGGTCGATTCGGTTGTTCAGGCGGTCCGCGACAAACTCGAAGCGGCAATTGCCTGAGTGGACCCGCCCGGGCGGGCGTATATTTGGACTGCGGCGGCAAGGTACTCCGCGACGCCGCTTTTGTTTGCGATTCTAGTCGAACTCAAAAGCGGCGTCGCGGAGTACCTTGCCGCCTCAGTCCAAATAGGGCGGCGCAGTCCAAATAAACTTGCTCGCGCTAGAGAAATTATCGCGAGTGGTTAATAGAACAACAGGGGCGAAGCATGGCTTATCGCGCAAGTCTCATCTCGTTGATTTTCATTGCGGTGATTCTATTGCTCGGCGCGCCGGCGTCCGCTAGGGCCCAGACCGCCAGCCAGCAGGACCCAGCCACGAAGGCGGTCCGTTCCTTCTACGCATTCCACCTTGCACACAACAAGGACTTCACCGTTCGCAACGTCCAGCTTCGAAAGCGATTTCTCACCGCTGAGTTTTATGGGCTGTTGCTTAAAGAGCTAAAACGTCAGGCTGCCGATAGCAAAGCTCATCCAGACGAGGCTCCGGATTTCGAGGGTGACCCGTTGACTGATTCTCAGGAATACCCGGATTCGTTTCGTGTGGGAAAAGCCGAGGTCAGCGGCGATGTGGCGAAGGTGACTGTGACGCTGCTGTGGGGCGCGAGAAGCAGCAGGGGCCGCGACAAACGAGACATCGTCGTTGAAGCGACCAAGATCGGCGCCGGCTGGTTGATCAATGACATCATCAACAACCAGGGCTCCGGGCTTCGCGATGAGCTGAAGCGGGAGCACTGACTTTTTTAAAGGAGTGAGCATATGAAAAGAACGATTATTGTCACGCTGCTTCTGTTGTGCGGGATGATCGGCAGCGCTGCCGCCGGCAGCGATTTCGACAAGATGAAAGCGCTCGTCGGTCAGTGGGATGCGACCAGTCCTGAAGGCAAGACTCGAATCACATTCCAGTTGATTTCAGAGGGAAGCGCGTTGATGGAAACAATGTCGCGCGAGAGTATGGTGACTGTGTATCACCCGGACGGCGAGTCGATCTTGATGACTCACTACTGCGCCGCCGGCAATCAACCCCGGATGCGCGCCCAGAGTTCGCAAGGCAACGCAATTGCTTTTCAGTTTGTGGATGCCGCTAACCTCAAGGGAAGCACGGACGGTCATATGCAACGGCTGGTGATCAAGTTTCTGGACAAGGATCACGTGACCGAAGAATGGACGTGGAAGGCAGACGGCAAAGAAACGACCTCCGTCTTTTATCTGCAGCGCGTGAAGTAACCGCGGCTTCCGCGGCTAGATCACGAACGGTCTCCCAGAGCGAGGTGCGAATCCCACCCGCGGAAGAGATTGTGCGAAGAGGCGCGAGAATCCCCCAACCGGCAGGTTGGGGTGCTTTCACTTCAGCCTACAAGAGCGACGGCCGCGATCTAGCAAATCCCCCAACCGGCCGGCTGGGGTTTTCACACAGGCTCGGCTGTGGGTGGTATTTGCGCAAGGCACATTATGGTCGTCCCACTTAATCGCACACGTCAGCGCAGTTTCTTCGCCCAGGCCGTTGAAAACAACTCGCGCACTCTGGTAAGCTCTAGGTTTGCGTGCCAAGCGCGATTCGCGTCATGGCGTATTCAGTCTAAAGGAGCAATAGAATAATGGCTAAAAGAGGAACAGCACGCGGGGTCCGCTTGAACTGCCCGAAGTGTTTCAGTGCGTTTACGGTGGTCGCTTTTCTTTCGCAGGGAATAGAGGCAAACGAATACTGGAAGGCGAGAGCTGAAGAGCACGACTGCGCATCGCACGAAAAGATGCTCGCATCATCGCGTTCGGGAGAAAGCAGCAAGAACCCGCTCAAGGCTTCGAAGGCTGCCGCACGCGGCAAGTAACAATCCAATCTGCTGCGAGGGCCGGGCAACGAAACCGGCCCCGCATCTTTACATTCTACGACACACCAAAGCGCCGCTAATCGCCGGCTTGATCCCTGCCTTTGAGCTGAACAAGAGGCTCGAATCGGCGAGACTCCGTGGCGAACACCGGATCGTTGCTGTACGTGTGTGCCGCGGCGTCGGCGCCTCGCGTGTGCCGCCCCGCGTGATACGAGCTTCGCACGAGAGGCCCGGCTTCAACATAGCGAAACCCCATCGCGAGCGCCTCCGACTTCAGATTGGCGAATTCGTCAGGCGAGTAATACTTCTCAATAGGTATGTGCTTCGGCGTAGGAGCGAGGTACTGGCCGACAGTCAGAATGTCGCAGCCTGTGTGGGCGATATCGCTAAACGTTTCAAGCAGCTCAGCGACGTTCTCGCCTAAACCCACCATCAACCCGGACTTTGTGAGCAGCGCGTGCTCGAGCTTTCGCGAGTGGGCTCTTCGCAGCAGCTCGAGCGATTGCTGGTACTTCGCGTCTGGACGGACTCGTTTGTATAGACGCGCGACAGTCTCGGTGTTGTGATTCAGCACATCCGGCCGCGCCGCAAGCACGATGTTCAACGCATCTTCGATCCCGCAGAAATCCGGAATCAGAACCTCAACCCGAACGCCAGGATTCAGGCGTCGAACCCAACGAATCGTCTCGGCGAAATGAAGCGCGCCGCCGTCCGGCAACTCGTCTCGATTGACGCTGGTGATTACGGCGTGTTTCACGCCAAGCTGGCTGACGGCTTCGCCAACGTGACGCGGTTCGTCCGGGTCGAGCGTTCCCGGCCTGCCTTTGCCCACTGCGCAGAAGCCGCAATGTCGAGTGCATATGTCGCCGAGGATCATGAAGGTCGCGGTGCCTTCGCTCCAGCACTCGAAGATGTTCGGGCAGCGAGCTTCCTGACAAACGGTGTGCAGGCTCAGGTCCTTGATCAAATCATTCACGCGG
>JBGQGO010000699.1:0-3063 GCA_041497455.1 Blastocatellia bacterium
AAGCCCTTAGAAGCTCCCTTCGTCCGCCGACGGGCCGTAGATCGAAGGCACCGGCACGTCGTTGAGCCGCAAGTACACACCGAGCTGCGCGCGATGGTGGACATTATGATTCATCACAAAGCTTCGCAGCGCAGCTACGCGAGGCAGCGCAAATATGGTCTTCCCGCCTGACAACAGCGTCCACGTTTTGAGCAAGTCTTCATCGCTCGCGCCAGCGATGGCGGCTCTCGCAGATGCGACGTGCCCGTCGAATCTCGAGAGAAGCTCCTCGCGCGAGTTGCAAGGCTCGCTCCTGGGCGGCGCTTCGCCAACCGGCGCGATATCGATTGAGTCCTTTTGAATTGTGATTACCGCCCAACTCGGCAGAGTGGCGAGGTGCGTCGCTAGACCTCCCATCGAAAACGACTTCTCGTGAGGCTTCCACGCAAACTTGTCTTCGGGAACTCGCTCGAGGGTCTTTCGGGTGTTCGCCATCTCGTGATCGAACTCAGGCAGCAGTGCTTGATTTAGTGGCATATATTCCTCCTGCAAAGAATCTTCGTAGTTCGGCCTTCAGGCGGAAGTTCGTAGCGGCTTCACGGGAGATGCTAACATACCAACTTCCGCCTGAAGGCCGAACTACGAACTCTATTGACATTTAGACGGCACAGCTACAGCCGCACTCAAGATCGATCTGGACCGGCGAGACGAGTCGTTCTACACGGTCCCGACGAATGTGGAGCACGAGGAGCGTGTAGGGATCAAACACCACCACGTCCTTTACGCCTTGCGAGAGGTAGAACCTTGGGCCAATCTCCAGATCCTTGGCTTCATAGCCCTTGCTGATCACCTCTATCACCGCCTCGGGGATCAGCGTGATTGCTTCTTCTTCCTCGTCGGGCTCGCGGCAAAAGATAGAGATGTCCGGCCGCTTCAGCGAGCCATCTGGGAAGCTCACGTAGACATCCGCCGCATGGACACAGGTGCAGTCTGACTTGCTCTTGTCAGCCTCGATTCGCGAGATGCTCGCTCGAATCCGGTCAACGTGTTTCTGGTGCTTCCAAACCGGATGAGGTTCCCAGATCGGCAGCCCTCCGACCATCTCCAGCCGTATGCCAAGCTCTTCAGCTCTAATGTACTTCGAATCCATAGATGCTCCGTCGCCGATTCGTGAGGACAATCAAGCCGCCTCAGAATTCATCCTCATCATCCGGCGGTTGAATATCCTGAGCGGCCAACTCCTGCCAGGCTGCCAGTATCTCGGGCTCTGCTCCGGCGGCGTGGAGAGCGTCAGCAACCGGCCCGCTCGACTGTTTGAGTTCCGGGAACTGCAAAAGCAAGACTGCGATGTCTCGCCTGTCTGTAAATGATTTCGGCTGAGCCCGGCGGCGATAATAAGAGATGACTTTGCTGGCGATCAATTCAGCCGGCGCCATCACCAGCACTCCCGCGACTCGCTGTGCCGGTGGCAGAGACTCAACGGGCCTTACGTCGATAAGATGGCGATTGCCAGATTCTTGAATCTGAAATAAGCGATAACCGCGGCCTTCACCAATCTCTCTGACGCGTACCGCGATGTGAAATTGTCGACTCAGATGCTCGCGCAACTCGTCAGCCAATTCTCTTGCGCGCGTCGAAAGAAGGTCGATGTCCTGCGTCATCCGCGGTTCAGACACGTATGCGTTGACTGCCTGAGCGCCGAACACAACTCCATCATCACGCCCCCGAAGGAATTCCAGCACCGCATTTTGGATATTAGCGAGAGGCAGGGGTTCATTCATCGCAAACTCCTGGAATGTCAGTGTGCCCGCGTCGAACATCGTCGGTTCCTCGAACCTCAACAAAGGTAATGTGCGGCGGCAATCACGATGATCGTGAGCCACCGCGTCTCGCATTCTATCACAGGCGTAAGAGCAATTCGGTGGTTCTGAGAGATTCGCTCAAAGGCCATTCGTTTGACAGCGCGTCCACTCAACTGTTAGGGTTCATATGAACTGAGTCCAGCTCACTCTCTTCTCAGCCTTTCTGGAATCACCCAGACTATCTGAACCTCACAGCTCACCGAAAGGACTACGATAATGTCAGCCAAACTTTTTGTTGGAAATCTCTCGCCGGACACAACGGGTGATGAACTGAAGACGCTTTTCAGCGAAGTGGGCATAGTGGATTCTTGTCAGTTGATAACCGACCGCGACTCGGGACGCTCGAAGGGATTCGCTTTCATCGAGATGAATTCCCAGGACAACGCTAACACGGCCAAAGAGAAGTTCAACGGCCAGGACCTGCACGGCAAGCCGCTCAAGGTGAATGACGCCAAGCCCAGGAACTAGGCTTGGCTACGGCGGCCAATGAAGGCCTTGTCTTGAAGTCACGGCCAATCGTATACGAAACGCGAGCATCTGAATTGGCCGCCTCTGCCCCTTTACCAACGGCTCTCAGACAAGGAGTCGCAAATGTCTATCGAAGACTGCCGCACTCGTTTTGGACTATCGCGGCAAGCTCTCCGCGTCGGAGCGATCGGCGTGTATGTGGTTGGTTCGTAATTCTTCGGCTTAACCGGAGTTTGACATTCGAGGAGGATATCCAAATGTTGCTTGCTATTGGAAACAAGGTAATCTATCCGAGTCACGGCCCGTGT
The DNA here is from genome assembly GCA_041497455.1 of Blastocatellia bacterium. GTDB lineage: Bacteria > Acidobacteriota > Blastocatellia > UBA7656 > UBA7656 > Onstottus_A. The sequence goes on from JBGQGO010000699.1 coordinate 2,618, forward strand.
CTTATCAGCTCGATCGTCAACAAAGTTGTTGATGAGAGACCGATGAAATTCTATCAACTGCTCGTCCTCAATGATGGACGCGGGACGATGCTCGTGCCGGTGGAAAAAGCCAAGAGCATAGGCATCCGTCCGCTCTTGAACAAGCCTGAAATCCCAAAGCTGCTGGATCAGCTCAAGCGACCTTCTAAGGCGTCCACAGATCGCAAGCAGCGCGTCCGTGACAACTTGAAACTTCTGCTGTCAGGATCGGCTTTTGACCTTGCCGAGATCGTCGAGTCGCTGACCGAGTTGATTGACACGAAGGCGTTGTCATTTGGCGAACGCGGGACGCTTGATCGGGCGAAGCGGCTACTGGTTTGCGAGATCTCGGAAGTGACGGGCGAGACAAAGGAAGAAGTCGAAGAGCAGGTAGACCGTGCGCTCATCGCGCGAACAAAACCCAAAGC
>JBGQGO010000700.1:0-3060 GCA_041497455.1 Blastocatellia bacterium
CGCTTGCCGATCCAGGGATACTCGGTATTTCAAGCGGGGCTGCCCTGGGCGCGATCAGCGCGACGATATTTGCGGAATCGCTTCCGATCAGCCGGCCGGTAGCAGCGTTTGCCGGCGCGGTCATCACGATCGCAGTCGTGTACGCGTTGGGGCAAGGGCGCCGGGGCAGCGGAACGGAGAGACTGATACTGGCCGGCGTGATCATCAACGCGCTGCTTTCGTCGATTGTGATCTTTCTGGTCACAAGCGCCTCGGGTGCTCGTCAACGAAACGTGCTGTCGTGGTTGATTGGCGATCTAAGCGGTGAATCCAGACTCCTGTTGCCGGTTGCGGTATTCGTCTTGATCGGCATCGGAGCCGTGTATCTGAACGCGCGAAGTTTGAACCTGATGATGATTGGCGAGCAAGACGCGCTCGCGCTGGGAGTTGAGGCAAGGCGAGTGAAGATCGCGGTTTATCTGGCGGCGTCGCTTTTGACGGGCGCGGCTGTTGCGGTGAGCGGAGCCATCGGGTTCGTCGGCTTGATCATTCCGCACGCGGTGCGGCTTGTTGGCGGAAGCGACAATCGTCTGGTCGTGCCGGCATCGGCGCTGGCCGGCGGCATATTTCTGATGCTTGCCGACACTATTGCTCGCACCGCGGTCGCGCCGCGCGAGTTGAACATCGGAGTGATCACGTCGCTTGTCGGCGCGCCAGTTTTTGTCTATCTGCTTCGACGAACTAACTGATTGGTCATTTGTCATATAGGTCGTATAGGCCATATAGATCAAATAGGTATGCTTCAAGTAAGCGACATAAAATTCAGCTACGCGAAGCCGGTGCTGAAAGGTGTGTCATTCACCGTCGGCAGCGGTGAGTTGCTCGCGGTGCTTGGCCCCAACGGTTCGGGTAAGAGCACGCTAATCAAGATCATTGTCGGCATGCTCAAGCCCGAGAGCGGCTCCGCACTAATCGACGGACGCAATCCGGCTTCAATTTCACGGCGGGATGCTGCGCGAGTCATTGGCTACGTCGCTCAGGAATCAGCGGTGCGATTTCCGTTGACCGCGATGGAGCTGGTGCTACAGGGGCGGTTCGCGCAAGGGGGGCTCATCGGATTCGAGAGCGAGCGCGACGTCAGCGAAGCCGAATGGGCAATGCGAGTGACTGAGACGACGGAGTTCGCCGCGAGCCCTGTCACCGAATTATCGGGCGGTGAGCGGCAACGCGTGATGCTGGCTCGGGCACTCGCTGTCCGGCCGAGGCTGCTTGTGCTCGATGAACCGGTTGCGAATCTGGACATCTCGCATCAAGTGAAGATGCTTGATCTGGTGCGAAGGCTTACCAGCGAAAGCGAGATGTCGGCAATCGTCGTAACCCACGAGTTGAATTTGGCGGCGGATTTCGCGACGAGCGCGTTGCTGTTGAAGTTAGGCGAGATGGTCGCGGTTGGGAAGCCTCAGGACGTTATGACCGAGTCGCTGCTGCGAAGCGTGTTTGAGACGGACCTTTTGGTTGATGAGAATCCCGCAAGCGGATCCCCCAGGGTAACGCTTATCCGAAGGAAATCCGAGATCTCTAATTTGAGAATCTGAATTCTCAAGTGCTTTGAGAATTGGGATGTAGAACAAGTTTGCTGTTTGCCAATCTGGATCGTCGTGCGGGGAAGGCGGTGAGAAGCCGCCACTGTCCCGCAACTGTGATGCGCAACGAAGTCAGTAGTCCGTAGTCCGTAGTCCGTAGTCCGTAGTCCGTAGCTCGTTGTTGGAAAAACTGTTTTGAGAGCCACTGACTACGGACTACGGACTACGGACCAATTGGCGCTAAGTCAGGAGACCCGGCCGGCGATCTACGGAGATAACTCTTTCGCGGAAAGGAGCAATTCCATGTTTGAACGATTCTCAGTAGTTATTGCACAAACTCTCACGTCACCCTTCTCACTTGTCACGCGTCAACGGATGAAGCGTCAGAGGAAGGCTTGCCTCGCTTCATCAAGGCCGCCGTGGTGTCGTTTGATTTCACTTCTAGTTCTCGCCTCGATCCTCGCAATCGCTGTAAGCGCGAGCGGCGCGTCTGATCTCAGCCGCGTCGAAGGAAACGTGAGTGACCAGTCAAACGCCAAAGTCGGCAGGGCGCGCGTTACGCTGCGCGACAACGCCGGTGTGATTCAGTACGAGACTCGCACGGACGAGGACGGGAAATTCTCAGTGTCGAGTGTTCCCGACGGCAGTTACAGGGTGTCGGTTGAATCGCCGGGCTTCACACAAACACGCGAGGTCCGTGTAGACACTCGTGGCGGGGTGACAAAGACAGTAGACGTGCGGCTCGATGTTGCGGCTGTCTCCGATCAATTGGTGATCACGGCGACGCGGACGCAAACTGCCAGCAGCGAGTTGGGTGGCGCCGTCTCGGTGATTACAACTGACGCCTTGCAGCGCGACAACCACTCACTGGTCTCCGAGGCGTTACGCTCGGTGCCCGGCCTTGCCGTCGTGCAGACGGGGGGGCGGGGCGGCCTGACTTCAATCTTCACGCGCGGCGGCGAGTCGGATTACAACAAGGTCTTGATCGACGGCGTGCCGGTGAATCGCGCGGGCGGAGGGTTTGATTTTGCGTTTCTCACGCCCGAGAACATCGAACGCATCGAGATCGCGCGCGGACCGCAGACCGCACCGTTTGGCTCGGACGCGGTGACAAGCGCAATTCAACTGATCAGCCGGCGCGGCTCGACTTCCATGCCGGAGTTTGAATTTTCTGGTGAAGGAGGAAGCTTCGACTATCACCGCGAAACCGCGCGGCTTTCGGGGCTGGCTCGATGGTTCGATTACTCGGCGAGTTTCGGGCACGGCACGACCGGCGGGCGAGTCCCCAACAGTGACTACATCAACCGCTCGGCCTCTTCGAATCTGGGCTTTCGTTTCGCTCCGGCGGCGGAACTGAGAATCACTTCGCGGTGGAATAACAGCACGCTGGGGGTTCCGGGCCCGACCGGGATATTGTTTTCGGACCCCGATGCGCGGCAAAAGCATCACGACCTGGCGCTCGCGGCTACGCTGAACATCAAAACGGCCAGCCGGCTTC
>JBGQGO010000701.1:0-3059 GCA_041497455.1 Blastocatellia bacterium
GATATTCCGGTGCTCGACAACATCGATCTCGAAATCGCGCGCGGCGAGTTCCTCGCATTGATGGGTCCTTCGGGCTCTGGCAAGACGACCTTGCTCAACCTGATCGCCGGCATCGACAAGCCCAACTCCGGCCGCGTGGTGATCGACGGCAAAGACATAACGAAGCTCAACGAGCACCAACTGGCCAAATGGCGAGCACGTCACGTCGGCTTCATCTTTCAGCTCTATAATCTGATCCCGGTGCTTAGCGCCTTCGAGAACGTCGAGCTTCCTCTGCTGCTTACCAATCTGTCGAAGAAGAAGCGCCGCGAGCACGTGATGACCGCGCTCTCGGTGGTTAGCCTCGAAGACCGCGAGCATCATTATCCTCGCCAGCTCTCCGGAGGACAGGAGCAACGCGTCGCCATCGCGCGGGCGATCGTGACCGATCCGAGTCTGCTGGTCGCCGATGAGCCCACCGGCGATCTCGACGCGAAGTCCGCCGAAGAGATCCTCGATTTGATCAAGCGTCTCAACGAAGAGTTTCATAAGACGATCATCATGGTCACTCACGATCCGCGCGCGGCCAGTCACGCCCACGCGGTACTGCATCTGGAGAAGGGCCTGCTCAGCAAGTCAGGAGGCGTCTATGAAGTTCCTGCGGCTCATCATTAAGAACGTCGGACGCAACAAGCGGCGCACGGTGCTGACGGTCCTCAGCGTCGCGGTGTCGGTGTTCCTGCTTGCGACGATGCAGGCGGTGATCGCGGCGCTTGGCGGAATCTCGCAGTTGACCGGCGGCGAGTATCGGGTGATCGTCCGGCGCAACACTTCAATAGCCGATTCGATGCCCGAGGCATACCGCCAGAAGATCGAGCAGGTTTCCGGGGTGGTCGCAAGTTGTCCGTCGAACTGGTTCGGAGGCATCTACAAAGAAGACAAACCACAGTATATGTTCGCGCAGTTCTTCGTGGACCCGAAGGCTCTTTTCGATGTTCAATTTGAACTTCAAATCTCGCCCGAAGAGAAGGCCGCATTTCAGCAGGAACGAACCGCGGCAGCGGTCGGGAAGAAACTTGCCGACAAATATGGGTGGAAGCTTGGCGATGTCATTGAGCTGAAGGGCGCGATATACCCTTTGGACCCGAGGCTGACGATCCGTGGCATCTACACCGGACCTCAGGAAACGAACTTCTATTTTCATCGCGAGTATGTTGAGGAGGCCTTCGGAAGACCCGGCCGCGTCGGGCAGTTTCGTGTAAGGCTCGATTCGCCCGGCAGTGCGGCGCGAGTGATGGAAGAGATCGACAGTATGTTTAAGAACTCGGCGGCGCCCACCAAGACCGAAACGGAAGCGGCGTTCGCGGCGAGTTTTGTTTCGATGCTCGGAAACGTGAAGGGCCTGATAACCGGCGTCGGACTGATTGTAGTGTTCACCATAACCCTGATAGGCGCGAACACGATGGCGATGTCGGCGCGCGAGCGATTCACTGAGGTCGCGGTGATGAAGACGCTCGGGTTCAGACCGGCGATGATAATGACTCTGTTGCTCTCGGAGTCAGTTTTGATTGCGTTGTTGGGAGGTGTGCTGGCGGTGGTCGCAGCCAAGGTGATCTATCAATTCGTGGGGCTCGGGGATATGCTGGCCATATTCCTTCAGAACTTCAAGATCAGCAGTGGCACGATCGCTCTTGCGCTGGGCGCTTCGGCTTTGATTGGCCTGGTCAGCGGCGGTATTCCCGCGTGGAACGCAGCGCGGATCAGGATCGTGGATGGCTTACGCAGAGTAGCATGAAGTTCCGGTTTCTGGGTTCTGGTTTTTTTGCGTCTTTGCGGGACTTGGCGTCTTTGCGCGAAACCAGTCTTCAAGTCAGGTTTCACGCAAAGACGCAAAGATCCGCAAAGGCGCAGAGGCACGCGTTGGAACTCGAGAGTCTTATGGCAATTCCTCTGAAATACAATCTTCGCAACCTGATCGTCAGACGCGTCAGTACATTGATGACTATCGGAACAATCGCGCTGGTAGTCGCGGTCTTCGTCGCCCTGTTCGCGCTTGCCAACGGGCTCAACAGCTCGCTGATCGCGACTGGCTCGCCCGAGAACGTGATCATCCTTCGCCTCGGGTCTCAGACCGAGATGCAGAGCGGCGTCAGCAAGGAAGCTTTCCAGATCATCCAGACGCTTCCCGGAATAGCCCGCGATCAAGAGGGCAAGCCGAGAGCTTCAGCCGAAATCGCGGTCATCGTGAACCTGCCGCGCCGCAAAACCGGCCAGTCGTCAAACGTCACTCTTCGAGGACTCTCCGAAACTGGGTTTTCAATGCGGCCGCAGATCAAGCTCGTCGAGGGAAGGATGTTTCGTCCGGATGTCGGCGAAGCGATAGTCAGCCGCAAGATCGACGACCGGTTTTCCGGCGCGGGCTTGGGGCAGACGCTTCAACTCGGCCGGCGAGGCTTGACGGTCGTGGGCGTGTTCGACGCGAGCGGCAGCTCGTTCGACTCGGAGATATGGGTGAGCGTGAATGACGTCGCCGACGCGTTTGATCGCAACGGCTACTCCTCGGCGCTCGTTCGAGCTGAAAGCGTCGCGACTCGCGATCAGCTTGTCGCTCGCATAGAGGCCGAACAACGATTGAAGCTCGAAGCGAAACCCGAGGTGAAGTACTACGAAGAACAGACAACCGCGTCCGGGCCGATTCGGGGACTTGGAATATTCGTCGCGATCATTATGGGCATCGGAGCGTGCTTCGGCGGTATGAACACTATGTACGCGTCGGTCGCTCACCGCACGCGCGAGATCGGCACGCTGCGGGCCCTGGGGTTTTCGAAGGCGGCCGTAATGACCAGCTTCGTAATTGAGTCGATGATGCTGGCGCTGATCGGCGGGGTAGTCGGGTGCCTTCTCGCGTTGCCTGTGAACGGAATCGCGACGGGCACGATGAACTTCAGAACCTTCAGCGAGCTTGCCTTCAGCTTCCGCATCACGCCTGACTTGTTGGTCTCCGCGTTGATCTTCTCGCTGGTGCTCGGACTGGTTGGAGGTCTGTTGCCTTCGCGACTGGCCGCGCGCATGCCGATCAC
>JBGQGO010000702.1:0-3054 GCA_041497455.1 Blastocatellia bacterium
ACGGTGTGGCCGAGCCGCGTAAGAGCCTTCGGCAGCGCGCCCGCCACGTCTGCGAGCCCCCCGGTCTTTGCGTACGGTACAACCTCAGACGCCGCCAGTAGAATATTCAAACGTGCGCTCCCATTGTCACGAATCTGTGCTTGATCCGAATGAAAAACAGTAGCGGACGGTAAACGAGCTTGTCAAGAAAATGGGCAGGCGACGGCAGGTCCAATTCGTTCATTCGTTGAACGAATTAGTTTGTTCTTCTCTTTTGCGGAGTGTTGAACTGCTTCACCTCTCTCGCTCCGTCTGGTGGCGTGAAGATGAAAAGCGCGTCTGGGAGTGGCTCATTCAGCTTAGCGGCCGCGAACGTGGTAAGGTATGTGATTTCCGTGGCGCCTCCTAAAGCTCCCGGCTTCATCTTGTTAGTGGCGACCTCCTTCAGCACCGTGTACCGATCCCTCTCGACTCAGAAGGTCCTGTAAGAAGACTCTATGCCGAGTCGTGGATCGGACGAGTCGTATACAGCTTCAATGACGTAACAGTTTCTGCTGCTACCGCTAACCTCAACCGATTCTTCGCGCAGAATCTTAGCCTCCTTTAGCCGTTCCGTAACGTGCTCGAACTGGGGGAGCCTCACCCCTAACGCGACAGCCCACACCCGGAAATAAAGTTCGTTGTCCCTGCGCACCTCTTTAGCCTCCTTTTTGGTATACTGGTTTTGAGGCGACAGATACTCCCAGGTGATGTTCCCGGCAACGACTGAAATAGACTCCATTCCCATTGCCGGGCTCTTTATCTCGACTCTCATCCTATCGGGCTTGATCGCGGCGATGACAAACGGAGCATCTCGCCAAAACGGGTCTCCAAGACCGCGACGGATACGTATGGTTACCGGCGGTCAACCTTGCAAGATACGATATGCGCAAGGATGAATGGAAGTATTTCACCGACGGCCCGGAGAATTTTTCATCACCAATCTACGAGGACCGCAAAGGGAGAATATGGATCGCACGGGCCCACGGAAATGTTTGTGTCTACGACAAGACTCTAGATATCTGGACCAGCTACAACCTGATAGATCATCTGCCGGCAACGGCAAATAAGAAGGATTTTGCCGATCTGCGAACCGCGGCCATCTATCAGGATCGTCTTGGCCGGTTGATGTTCGGTGGTAATCGGGGGTTATTTATCTTTGATGAAGCCGAGAATCGGTGGGAACTCCTTACTTCGAAGAACAGCAGCCTGCCTCACGATTGGATCACCTCAATATCCGAAGATAAGTCGGGGAGAATCTGGATCGGCGCCTATCATGGGGTTGTGATAGTTGAGCAGTAGTTTGGGTGTCTTAAGTCAAGCGTGTCTCGCTTCATCACGGCTTCAGGAGGGTCAGACGAGAGCGAGAGGAGGTGCCTAGAACTGAGTATCAATGAAAAGCGTCAAGAGGGGTCACGCATCAGAAGGTAATTAATACTCCATTATTATTAATTGCGCTGCTCTGCATTATCGAAAGACAACACCTCTCCTGATGCGCCCCGGTGTCTTTCCCCAACCCCTCAGCCTCTCGAAACGGCGCCTCCTCCGTGACCATTGCTCTGGCCCGAGACTCACTACATCGTTTCGCGGCTTTCCTTCCTTTGAGAGGTCTTTCGAACAGACCGGAGCGCCCTCGGATTTCTCGACTCATCTGCGACCTGATCGACATCGATCGACTACATCCCATTTCGACTGACTCGATCTGGTTTGCCGCAGCTCCTCCGATAAGGCTGCAAGTCTCGCCGCCGGCTTCGCGCCCGTGATTTCTCTCGCTGTTTGTGTCGCGTCCCACGGACGCGCACCAGTCACGCATCTGGATCAAGGCTCTCGAGAGTCGATCCAGCGATCTTCTCTCTGCCCCTGGCCTCTCGGCCCCAGAAAAACAATCGGTACCAGGCCGTGTCCATCTGACTTTTCAGTTACAGGTCCTATGGTTTTTAACCAACCCCTCTCAGGCTCGCGGTCTGGGCTCATCCGTTCGACAGAGACTGATGGAAGGCAGATCCGTTTCGCACTATTGACGGCTGTTCGGGGTTGCCCTGCGAATAGCATTCAGGCTCTCGTTCACAGCCTGCTGGGCGAGCGTGAACGTCGAATTCAAAGCGAGTGACTGCTTGAAAGCTTCAATCGCCTGTTCGTGCCGGCCGTAGGCCGCTAGATACCGCCCGCGGTTGTAGAGCATATTCACGTACACCGGCAGTACCTTTTTCTTGACCACGTCGTCGTCTTCGAACTTGATCGTGCCGTCCACCAAGCCTCGCGTGATGAGCTGGGGATCAGCCGGCTGCTGGAACTCACGATCAGTTGTTACCTCGAAGACCAGACCTTGCGGAATGAACTGATATAAGCCCGCCAGTGATTTGGTCAGCTCTGCGTCGGGACCATCGCGATTCCCGGCGATGTCCAGAGTCACATACACAGGCGCTGACTGAATGTGATTGGTCACGAACGCGAGGATCATTTCGTAGAATCGTGAGTTGATTCGCTGATTGAGCATCAGGTCACGCTGGTAAAGGTCCGCGTCGTGCTCCCAGTGCCGAAGGTCTTCCAGAAAAGCCTCGACCTGATCGCTGGCCTGCTCGATCGTCGCCGGATAAGCACGGCGTAGATAATCAAAGTACCACGAGCGCCGAAGCTGATTAATGTCTATCACGACTGCATCCTCGCGACGGTGTTCGATCTCCTGAAAGTAAAGAATTGGCGAGTAGACCTGCCAGTCCGGTGTGAGCAACATGCCGCCCGGCTCAATCGTCGAGAGAATGTTTTCGACGTAGTCTTGCGCGATGAAGTATCGGCTTCGGTTGTCATATGACCAGTTCCCGGCAAGCGCGGCGATCGGCACAAGCAATACGAGTGCGGCTGCGACCGATCTCGACGCTTTCGAAGGAACACGCGCTGAGATGACTTTGTTGATGAACCACTCTGCGCCGAAGCCGGCCGCGATTGTCATTGCAATCAAGGCAGGCAAATAATACGCGTCTTTATCTTCTGCGATGTCGTATCCGAGCGAATAAGCAAGATCGGCGGCGATGACCA
>JBGQGO010000703.1:0-3045 GCA_041497455.1 Blastocatellia bacterium
CATTAACGCGCGAGCCAAAGGAACAGGGAATGATTAGAGCAGCGACGAGGATGAGCAGGGTGAACAGCGTTGACTTGGACATCACGACACACTCTTTGCCTAATGGGAATCAGGCAGCCGCGACGCAAGATTGATAACAGGCTTTGGTTGCTCAGGTCAACTCATGCGCTCGGATTGGTTGGGGACAGTCCTCCGTAGGAGGGCCATGTTTATAGACCCCAAAGTGGAACCGGGCCGCCCTCCGTTAGGAGGGCCATGTTTATAGAGCCCGAGGCGGTTGATGAACTCGGCTGAGTCTGGCCTGCGGCCTCAGCATGGTGGGCATTCAAAAAGCGCCGCGCAGCACCGGCGATGGCTGCACAGAAGAAGCACCTTGCCGTACAATAAGCGCCGACCAGTTGCGTAGGAGATATTAGGGCGGATGGAGGCGAGACGATGGATGGGACGACTAGCTTTCAGTGGACCCATGTTCTTGAGTCACTGATCGGTACGTTTGCAGGCGCCCTTGTCGCTCTTTGTAGTATGTGGATAAAGGAACGAATTGACACGCGCAGAGCTGTACAAGCTTGGTTCGAGCAATACTATATCACCGAGGGCTTAGATCCAGTTCTTTCCTACCTCTCCCTCTCTCAACACTACATCTTGAAAAATCCGCGTGCATTGGAAACCAAGGAGTCCCTGACGCAGTTTCTGGGCGACCCTCCATTACAAGCATTAATGCGAGTCGGGGAACTTGTGCAGCATGGAGCATTCGCGGGAGCGCTGGCCGGAGCGGTGCTCAGTCTCGCAGGTGTGAGAACAGGGGAGAGGGAATTTACTATTTATCACTTACCCGCAATTAATACCCTGATCTTGTCTCTCCTGGTTAATCTGGACTTACTACGTAGCAGCCTCGTCGCCATAAAGGTAAAGGGGAAAGGGGACATCTATAAACTCTATGATAAGGGCCCGCTCGCCGTCTTGCTCGCGAGAGTGACCGAGAACATTAGTACAGGCGTGACTCGATACGCAGAAGGGATGGCAAAGGCCTGGGAGGAGGCAGCGACGAAAGAGACATCCGAACAGCCTAAGACTCAAGTGGAACAGACTCGCAATGAATGACGTGGCTAGACAATGTTCGATGGCCCTCCTCACGGAGGGCGGCCCCGTTCCACCTTGGCGTCTATAAACATGGCCCTCCTGACGGAGGGTGATCCTTTGACAACCACGAGGCCGTGCTATGTTCTACGAGAGAAAAAGATGAGAGAACGACACGCGGACAGACTGAAGCTTCGGTTTGCGATCGCAACGCTGATAGCGTCGGCAGCCATCCCCCTCGGCGTCAGTTTGCTGGCGAACGCCGACGTGCAGAGACCGGCGCGATCGCAAACTCGAATCAGCCGGCCTCGATTGGTTGAGCTGCGCAGCATCGATCAGTTGAAAGAGGTCTTTGAGCGCGACGGCGGTAAGGTGCGCCTCGTTGCTCTTGTCTCGCCCACTTGACCGATGTGCCGTTGGGGGTTCTCCAACGTTGTAAAGACCCTCAAGAGTGTCGGAGACGAGCGCGTAAGAGCCTACATCGTCTGGCTGCCCATCTTTGGTGGAGACTTCAAAGGCGAGGCGCGGAAACTCTCTGATAGCTTTCCCGACAAGCGCGTCTCCTACCTTCTTGACCCGGAGTCCTTGAGTGGAAACCTCTGGGAGCGCATTCTCAAGACTGAAAGAGAAATCGCGTGGGACGTCTATCTGCTGTACGGCGCCGGCGCGCACTGGGAGAAGGAGCCGCCGCAGCCGGATTTCTGGATGCACCAACTGGACGGAGTCACCAAAGCGCCAAGGCTGGATCAGCCAGAGTTCACCGCAAAACTGAAAGAAATGCTAAGCGAAATCAAACCGCTGATCAGCCAGAGGTCCACAAAAGCGCCGATCGTATCTACTCGCGCAGAGCCTTCTCAATGAGCCGACACCGCGCTGTGTTGCTCGTAGGCTTTTGTTTCTAGAATCGTTTTGATCTCGCGAACTGTCAGTTCGAGCTCTTCGTCCTTCGAGTAGAAGTGCGGCGCTACTCGAATGCCGGCGCCCGGGCGATAGTCAACAAGGAAATCGCGGCGCAAGAGTTCCGTCGTCACTTGCTGCCCGTGCGGAACATCGATTACCACAGTCCCGCCGCGATCGGCTGCAATCTTCGGACAGTTGATCTTGAAACCCGCCTCTTCTGCCAGCTCGATCAGACGCGTTGTCTGCCTTATCGACTTCTCTCGAATGTTATCGACTCCGACCTGGTTCACTATCTCGTAGCCCGACATCGCTGCGTACATCGAGGGTACACTTGGCGTGCCGTTCAAAAAACGATAGATGTTGTCGGCATATTTGTTCGGTCCGGTCTCAAACGCGAACGGGTCTTCGTGTGCAAGCCATCCCGTCAATCGCGGTTCGAGCTTCGACCACAGGTCGCGCTTTACGTACAGGTAGCCCGCGCCCGGCCCGCCGCACAGCCACTTCACTGAACCGCCCGTTGCGAAGTCCAGGTCGAGCTCCCGGACGTCGAGCGGAACAGTGCCGGCTGATTGATATATGTCGGCTACAACGAACGCGCCGACTTCGCGGGCGCGCTCGGTTATCGCCTTGAGGTCTTGAATGAACGAGCTGCGGAAGATGACGTGCGAAACGCTAACCAGCAACGTGTGTTCGTCGATCGCGTTGAGCATGCGCTCGAGCGGCACAGTCATCCCGTCGTCTGAAGGAACGGTCACGAGCTCCGCGCCTTCTCGTTCGAGCGAGTGATAGATGTAGAGGTTCGAGGGAAAATTCAGGCTTTCGGAGACGATCTTGTTCCGCTTGCTTCCAAAGGCGAAACAAGAGGCGATGATCGACTGGCAGGTCGAGACGTTCGGGTGCATCACCACTTCGCCCTCGCCCGCGCCGATGATCTTGCCGATCATGTCCCCAACCGTCGTGGCCATCATCCACCAGCCTTCTTCCCACGCGCGAATGCCGCGCGTCGACCACATGTCGGTGTACTCTTGCAGGCGGTCGCGAGTGCGTCTGGGCATCGCACCGAGCGAG
>JBGQGO010000704.1:0-3032 GCA_041497455.1 Blastocatellia bacterium
GATGTATCGTCCGATACCCTGTTGGATGCCGGTGTTGAACTGATTTCGCCTCCCTGGCTGAAGCGGTTGAGCTGTCGCGTCGCCGAGTATTCCGTCCGCCAGCCCGCCTCCTCCGGTCGCGCTCGACAAGATCAGATTCTCGTTATACGGAGTCTCGAAAGTCCGCGTGTACGCGAAACGCAGCACGGTGTTGGTCGGTTTTATGTGATACGCGGCGCCGACTCGCGGTTGCCAAAGGTTGCCGTGGCTGATGCCGTTGTAATTGTCGAAGCGGACCCCAAGATTCAGCGACAGGTCGTGAATGGTCATTAGGTCCTGAGCATAGACCGCCTCTTGCTTTACATCTGTGTGACCGTGGAAAGCGAACAAGCGCCCTCCGCGCGTGAGGTCGAAAGGCGCAAGGCCCGGCAGGAAGCCTTCACTAGCCGGATCATTGAATGCGGGATCGGTGATCCCGAACTGGAAGTTCTCCGTCAGCAACGTATGCTGAACCTGCACGCCAAACTTTGCATTGTGTATGCCATGGTTGTAGGCGACATCGGCACGAATGCCGACGTTGTTAAGACGGCGCTGCTGGCCGATGGTCTGTGTCTCGTCCGAGAACGGGTCTGCGCTTGGAAAGTACTTGACCACATCCAGCCTGTAGAACGAATTGACCGTCAACAGCAAGGACTGACCGAACGTGTGCACGTATCCTGGCGCGATGTTAATCGTGTGGACCAGTTGCCGCTGGTCTTGCCCTAGAGCTTCCTGGTCGAAGGTGTTTGCCGTCTGAAAGAAGTTTCGCGCCCAATACATGTTCAAGTGCAAGGCGTCGTTGGATGTCGGGTTGTAGTCGAAATGATCAAAGATTGTCGCGGACTTGCCCTTGTCGTGCAGAGCTACGAACTCTGGCGGATCGAGAAAGCGGCCGGACCGCTCGAAGTCGAACGCCGTGAAATTGCCTGACTTCTTGTTGCCGAATCCGAAGGTACCCTGCTCTTGCGTCGTTCCGAAGCTGCCGTACAGCCCCGAAATGCTGCCAAACGGCCTCGACCCTAATCCCGATTTGGTGGTTGCATTGATCACCAGGCTCGTCTTGTCGCCATATTCGGCGGGTGGTCCCCCGGTTATTACCTCTAGCGATTGAATTGCGTTGACGGGAAGTTGCGTCGAGAAGGCTTTGCTCTGTTGGTCGTTGATCGGCTGATTGTCCAAAGACATCGATACTTGCGCGTGATCGCCAAGCGGATGAACGAAGCCGTTAGAGTCCGCGGCTACACCGGGCGCGCTCTTGGTGATAACATCGCTCAATCCTGAGCCGGGCGTGCTGAGCGACATTCTCGCGATGAGCGTTTGATCTATGTCCGTGTGAGTTGTGGGAACGGTCTCGATTATGTCGGCCGAACCCGACACCTCAACCGACGCCGCGGTTCCCGCGACAGTCAATGGTATCTTCAAGGTTTGAGGAACCGAGGACCGAACATCAACCGGTTGTTGTGCAGCGCCGAAGCCCGTTGCCGAGACAGTGAGCACATAATTGTTCGGCGGTATGTTGTCAAAGCGAAAGGCTCCGTCTGAGCCGGTGCTGGTTGTTCGTTGATAACCAGTGATGCGGTTTTCAATTTTCACGCTCGCGCCGGGAACCACAGCGCCAGTCGCGTCCGTCACAACTCCCTCGATCGTTCCTGCCGTGCCAAGCGACTGAGCAAGGGCGAGAGGCAAGTTACCCGTTAGCGAGAATACGGTCATCGTAAAGAACAGGACCAAAGAAATGGATCGCAGCAAGTTGGCGGATCGAACGCCGTTTTTATTGGCTTGCATAGTCAACTCTCCTTTGTCTTAGTGAATGAAGGTTCATGCCAAAGTCGCGCTGCCCGCGATCGGCAGGCAGGAGGACTTGTGGAGCCATGCGGCCAGGCCGGCCCGCAAGCAGGATTCCCAAGACAGTTACTCTCGAATCCTGAGAATGCGGAGCGATCCTGTGAGCCGTATGGTTGGCGATTAGGTCTTAGACAAAGGGAGGTCCCCGGCTGGAGAAGACGACGGAAGCGCCGAGCAAATGGGGCTCGCGCTGGCAGGTTTCATAGCTCAAAGATCGCGGGCAGAGGTCGAGCGATATCGACGGCGAGCGCAACGCAGAATCGAAGCCGCGCTGCAACCGGCACGCGGCACAGTCCGAAGAGTCGTTTGACGCTGGCGTCCCGCTTGGATTTCTGTCCTCGCCGGAGGATATGCCTGATTCGGATGCCGGCCGTCCTACCTGTCCGTGATGGTGAGTCGCGTTGATTAGGGACGCGTACGCAACCAGGACGAGCAGCGCCAGCGCGACGCGCGATCGCACTCTGTCCGGTCTTGTCTGATTAGTTCGCGTCTTCAAACCAAAGCTCCAAGTGCAAGCTCTAATCACGCCGAATAGGCAGCCGCGCGCCTGGCCCTCCGCCCGTCGCCGCCGCAACAACGCCTCGCGCTAATCCGCGGCCAGTCGTGCGGCGCGGCGCTCGACCCATTCATACACCATCGGCAGAATCACGATCTTGATCGGCCGAGTGATAAGCCCGCCGACCACCACGATCGCCAGCGGTTTCTCGATCTCTGCTCCTGTTCCCGACGACACGATGAACGGGATTAAGCTTATGCTCCCGATCAGCGCGCTCAACAATTCGGCTCGCAGCCGGACGGTCGCGCCGGTGACCACCGCAAGGTGCAGCTCCATCCCCTGATCGCGGAGCTTGTTGATGTAAGACACCATCACCATCCCGTTCTGGACGGCCACTCCGAACACCGCGATGAAACCGACGATCGCCGGAACGCTCAGAGGGAATCCTGAAATCAAAAGAAAGGTGGTGCTTCCTACCAACGCTATGGGGATGTTGAAAATGATCGTCAGGGTGTTGCGCAGAGAATTGAAGCAGGCGAAGATCAGAACGAACACCAGCAACAGCGAGATCGGGATCGCGATCAGCAGCCGGCGGACGGCTTGTTGTTCGTTTTCGAATTGCCCGCCCCAGGTGATGAAGTATCCGGGTTCCATATTGACCCGGCTCGCGACC
>JBGQGO010000705.1:0-3031 GCA_041497455.1 Blastocatellia bacterium
ATCGGCGGCGGTGACCTCGCAGAGCAGATGCGGCTTCGCGGCGGGCTCGTCGACGAAGCCACCGTCTGCAAATGGGCGGTTCAGATCTGCGACGTGCTTCATTACATACACACCCAGAAGCCGCCTATAATCTACCGCGATCTTAAGCCTGCTAACCTGATGCTGGATGACAAGACCGGACGAGTGATGCTCGTTGACTTTGGCATCGCCCGCATCGTGCGGCCTACCGAGAAGGGCGTGACCGCGATCGGAACGATGGGCTACGCGCCGCCGGAGTTGTTCGCGGGCAAAGTGGAACCGCGCTCGGACATCTACTCGCTTGGCGCCACGGTATTTCACATGCTGACGGGCTCGGACCCGCAGGACAATCCGCTGCTGATCTTTGATTTCAGCAAGAACCCGAGGCCATGCCAGATAAATCCAAGCATTACGCCCGAGATGGAGCGCATCTTGATGAAATCGGTCGCGCACAAGCCGGAGGACCGGCACGCCTCGGCGCTCGAATTCATGCGCGCGCTTGAAGGTCAGAGCGCGTATCTCGCGGCGCATCCTAGAATCGAGCCCGCGTGGCGCCCCATCACTTCTCCGCGCTCCTCTTCCTTCTCAGGGCCGGCGGCGTCAAACGCGCGCGAGGCGCCAACGCCTGGCGGCGCCGCAGCTCCCCCACCCCCAGCGGTCGTGATGGAGTGGGTGTTCTGCGGACACTGCGGTGAGAAGATCGGGGCCGACGACGTCTTCTGCGCGCACTGTGGTTCTCGCCAACCGACTCCGGGGAGTGCTGCCGCGGCAGGTGGTGGCTACGTAGGAGCAGGATTGCCGGGACGCATAACCGCGCAGCTTGTGATCGTTGGCACAAAGGAGATGGTGAAGCCGTTCGTCATCGATAAAGAGAGCGTGCTGATAGGCCGCACCGACCCGCACACCGGGATATTTCCCGAAGTCGACTTGACGATGTACGACGGGGAGACGAAGGTGTCCCGCAAGCACGCCAGAATATACCGGCAGGGCGAACAGTTCCTGATCGAGGATCTGGGCTCGGTGAACGGAACAATCATCAACTCGGTCACAGGCGGATCGGTCCGGCTCAACGCCAAGTCCCCTCGCGTGCTCTCGGCGGGCGATGAAGTGAAGCTCGGCGGAACCACTTTGCAGTTCCTCCTGACGTAAGTAAGCGGTGTTCCGGTAGGAGCTTTCTAGATCACTGGCATTCGTTTATGACGAAGTTCTGTCCATACTGCGGCAAGCAATTGAATGCAAGATCGAAGTTTTGTCCGCACTGCGGCAGGGCCAGGCCCGAGCGCCAGGAGGTCGGGCTTGATGTCGCCGGCGATCAATCACCCGCGCGCGCAAGCAGCAGTTCGACGGCTGCCGAGTCGGCGCGTCTGCAGCGGAACTTCGAGCGCGCATCGGCCGGCGGCCGGCACACCGCTACTCGAGTCGATGAGCGGCCACGCACTGTGTCGACAGCGTCACGGCCAAACGGCGTTGCTCGCGTTCCGCGGCGTTACGCTCCGCCGACGCACGCGCTGATAGGCTCGTCTGAACAAGCGGGATTCGGACTGCGCTACGGCGCCTGGATGTTTGATTTTCTTATTACGCTTATTGCGATCATGGGGTTCACGTTCGCGGTGACCGCCGCCAGCCGACGATCGGTGGTTGGGTCGAACACGGACTTGTCGATCGTGGCGGGTCTGACGCTGTTGTTGTTCGTGCTCAACTTCGTAGTGATGGCCGGAATAGGCGGGCAAACGGCGGGCATGCGCATCCTCGGCATCTACATCGTGCGGGTTGATGGCAGGCCCTTCACAATGAAGCACGCAGCCCTGCGACACCTGATAGGTTATCCCCTCTCGATGGCATCTTTCTTCCTTGGCTTTCTCTGGATGTTATGGGACCCGCGGCAGCAAGGCTGGCACGACAAACTTGCACGCACTATAGTGGTAATGTCTAAATGATGATGGGAAGGAAGTAGCGAAACGTGAGTGAGAATAGCAAATCGCAAATCGCAAATCGCAAATAAAAAATTTGAAACCTCAAATTTTTTATTTGCGATTTTCGATTTGCGATTTGCTATTCCGCGCTTGCACCACCGATTCTAATCTATGGCTACATTTGTCATCAGACCAAAAGACTACGAGCCTTCAATCGTCAAGCTTGAGAGGATGAAGCTCACCATCGGCCGTTCCTCGCGCAACGACATCTGCATAAGCGATCCCTTCGCTTCCCGGTTGCACGCGGAGATCAGACGTGAGAACGAGCAGGTGATGCTGGTCGACAACGGCAGCGCCAACGGCACCTTCGTAAACGGGCAGCGCGTCACCGGATCGCTGCGGCTCAATGTTGGAGACATCGTCCGCATCGGCGAGACCGAGATCGAATACACGTCGGGCGAGCAGGACATGCTTTCGGGCGCAACGGTGTACCTGACGGGCCTGGCCGGACAGTCGCTTCCCGCCGACACCATAACTTCGCCCATCCCTTCGCGCTCGACAAACGACCTGATCTCTTCCATAAGATCCGGCGCGATCTCCGGAGAGTCGCGTGCCAGTTCCGCTGCTCGCACCGTAATGAAGCCGGAGGCGCCGAGCCGTGACCTGCTCAGCATCGTCTCTCAGGTGGGCATCGCGCTTCTGCCGCGTACTTCGCTTGAAGACACGCTGAAGATGACCATCGACCTCGTGTTTCAAGCGATACCCGCCGAGCGCGGATTCCTGTTCTTGAAGGAGAACGGCGAATTGACCTGCAAGATTGCGCGCGGAGTCAACGAAGCTGCGTTGCCGACCGCTTCGCAAGTGCAACTCAGCCGGTCGATCACCAATAAGGTCATCAGCGAAGGGGCTTCGGTGCTGACCTCCGACGCGATGCACGATCCGCGCTTTCAAGCTCAGCATTCGGTCGTGCTCAGCCAGATAAGATCGGTGATGGCCGTGCCGCTCGCTTCGGGTGAAGAGATTTTCGGAATGGTCTACGTCGACAACCCGTTCAACAATCGCTTCCAGGAAGAGGACCTGAAGGTGCTGACCACCATCGC
>JBGQGO010000706.1:0-3026 GCA_041497455.1 Blastocatellia bacterium
CCTTCTCGGCGAAAAACTTGAACGGGCACCTTCCGTACAGGCTCAATTCGCTTGCGCTGAAGTCGTGATCCGCGCCGTATTGTTTGGCGAGTCTCTCGAGCAGCCGCGCGTCCGTGATCACGCCATCGAAGTTTCCAAACACCCGGCTGCCTCGTTCGCGCTCGATCGCGATGCGCCGTCCGGCCGGCGCGCTGAGGTATCCACTGCCGCGCGCCTGCGAGATCAATCTTGCGATCACCGCTGTAGGGAAGTTTCCTTCTCTCTGAGCCCGATGCTGGGGCCGCTCTTCCTGCCGCACGAGCAGCATCGCAAGCTCCGAAGTCCTCGAAGACTCAAACAGCGTGCGGCCGTCAAAATCGTTTCGCACAACTTCTTTCTTGACCTGCGCTGGCTCGACCGCGTGGATAAGCTCCTCGACGTAATACGACGCAACCGTCTCGGAACCGTCTTCCGACACCAGCGGCCTGCTCAGGTAGAGCCGCTCGGTCGCGCGGCAAGCGGCTTGATAGAAATAGTGTTCCTCTTTCAGAAGCGTGTCGGGCGAGATGTCCTCGAGAGTCAGTCCGTACCGCTTCAGCCGCTCACGCTCTTCGTGCGGGTAAATCCAATCGCGCGAGGCGCGCAATGGAAAGCCACCCTCGACCAGGCCGGCGATGAACACCGCCCGGAATCTAAGGCCGCGAATGTCGGTAGCTTCCAGCACCTTCAAGCCGCTGGCGTCGGCGCCACTCATCCTCAGCGATTGCGCCTTCACGCAGCGCATCGTCTCATCCAGAAGTGTGGCCAGTTTGATCGGCGCCGCAGTCTCATTCTCAATCGCGCCGCGCTCCGAGATCTCGATGCTTCGCGCGGAAGCCGAAAGTGCGCGCCGGAGCCCTTCGAGGGCGCGTAGATCGAGCGCCAAAGCCGGAAGTTCTCGCTCTGAAACCTCGGCGGAACCCCTAACCTGCTCGCGAAACTGAAGCTGCTCGAGCAAACGCATCAGCGCCTGGCGCAGCTCGCCGGTCCGGGCTTCTCGAGGCACTCTCGCGAATATCTGGCCGAGGCGCTCGACAAGCAGCGCCGACCACGCGATCGAAGCGGGATGAATCTCACGCGCGGGCTTTGCTCTTCGCTCAGAGCCGGGAAGCGGAACCTCGACCGGCTCGACGCGCGAGGCTACCCGCCTTTCGACCCGCGGGTCAGCCGAGCCTTCAACGACTGAGTCATCCGGATCTAGTACGTCCTCATCGTCGGATTTCGGGTCGCGTTCAACGTCCGGCACGGGCGCGCGAGCCGTCAACTGTCGCGCGCGAGTCATCCAGCGATCCAACCGCAGCTCGGCGCCCACGAACGCGATCACGTTCTCAAGCTCGTCCGCGTCCCAATGACCGATGTTCGTTGCATCGGGCCCTCTTCGGTAGCCCGCGACACTCAACAGATGTTCATCCTCTCGCGTGAAGCGGGTACGCAGCGAGTCCAGCTCAGCGTCGGACAGCCGGAAGTAACCGGATTTCACCACGTCGGCCAGTGCACTGACCTTCAGTGTGCTGTTGCCTTCGCGGCTGATCTCGATGAGCAGTTCGAACAGCTTCACGGCCGCGCGAGCCGCCGGCACATCCGCCAACTGAATTCGGCGGCGGAGCGAGCAGGGTATGGACTCTTCTTCGAAGACTCGGGCGATCGTTTCGGCGTATGCCGCAAGCTCGCGGACGACCAACGCGATTTCGCTGAGCGAATAACCGTCGACCAGAATGAGCTGCTTGATTCGCTTTGCGATGGCGCGCATTTCGGTCTGCCGGTTGCCGCATTCAAGAACCGTGATGCCGGACTCGCTGTTCTCTTCAGCCGGCTCTGATACGGCGCCTTCGGCTGGCAGGGGATTGAACAAGCGCGCGCGAAGCGGTGAAAGCGCGCCGCCGACTGCCAGAGTGTCAGTATCGACTTTTGTGTCGAATGTTGCGATCGAGTCGAGTTGGTCGATCGTCGGCGAAAACGCGCGGAATACCTCGGCGTTGCGCTCGTCGCGATTCAGGTTAACGATGACCTCGGGAATCCGGGGAATCAGCAACCGGAGCATCTCGCCCTGGACCGGGGTGAAGTCGAAGAAGCCATCGAGCGCCAGCAACCGAACCTCGGCCAGCCACGGCAAGCTCACTGTTCTTCCATCGACTTGGCCTCGCAGCACGTCGAGTGCGCGCAACTGATCGGCGTCGTCTTCGGTGAACCCAGACTCCCCAAGAGCCGACGCGTAAACTGAATAAACGAGCGCGATGTCCCGATCGAAATCCACCTGACGCGGAATCGCGGGCGGGTCTTGAGGAGACGGCTCCGCAATTTCCTTGGCCGGCTCATGAAAATCGCGAGCTCGAGCTTCGATGACCCCTGCGAACTCCGCGGGTGTTTTCCCGGCGCGTTGAATCTCACCTATCAGCGAAGCGACTGTATTGACGCAACCTTCTCGATGCGCGAGCGGCGCGATGGCCTTGAGCTTTCCATCGCGCGCGAGTCGCTTGATGATTTGTGAAACGAGGCTGCGTTTGAGGGGAAGGTCTTCTTGATCGATGGCGATTCGTGGAGCGAGCGGTAACCGGTTCTCGTCGTCGATCG
This sequence comes from Blastocatellia bacterium, assembly GCA_041497455.1. Lineage (GTDB taxonomy): Bacteria > Acidobacteriota > Blastocatellia > UBA7656 > UBA7656 > Onstottus_A. Next base: position 2,590 of record JBGQGO010000706.1, read on the forward strand.
CCGTCGCGAGAATGTACCGTGCGAAGCCTCGAAACAGGTGCACCGGCAGCGAGCCCCACACACCGCGATTGCGAACGCCGTCAAGCAGTCGATCGGCAGCCAGCTCGAGCAACGGGCGCGAAGCGGCCAGGTACAGCAATCCCTCCGCGGGCCCGGACGCCAGCACGTCCGACGCGAGCTCGAGAAGGCGCTCTCGATTGTTGCTGAGGATGGGGGCCAACCATATCTGTTTGGACAAGAAGGACTCCAACTCTCCGAAGCGGGAACCAAGAATTGAAAATTGAAAAATGAAAATTGAAAAATGCAAATTTGCTCGATGCTCTTGCGACTCATCAATTTTCAATTTGCATTTTTCAATTTTCAATTTTCAATGCTGTCTCTTCCTCGTCCGCATTGTCGCCTTCAACAAGCAAGCCGGGTATTAGTCCCGTTTCTCC
>JBGQGO010000707.1:0-3017 GCA_041497455.1 Blastocatellia bacterium
CTGCATGCCGTGAGCTACAGCAAGAAAATGCAGATTGTGGCTGTAGTACATCATCGGATACATGCCTTGCTGTCCGGTGACCTTGAAGTATTCGCGATCGGCTTCCGCCGCGTAAGCGTTGCTTCGCGCCGCAGCATCATAGTTCCCCGATCGAATATCGATGTGTGCCGGCATATGAACCAGATGACCCGCCATCGGCGCCAACACCTTGAGTCTTTGCGCGCTGGGCAGCGCCCACTCTGGATGAGGAGACGCCTCGACAGCGTGAATGTAGTAGTGATTCGCGCCGGTGTGTTGAGGATCGCGTCTTAGAACCGACTCGAGAACCGCGACCATCTCTTCTGTGCCTTCGGCTGGTTTCCCATCGCTAGTCCAGAATTGCCACGGCCGCAAAACCATGATGCTTTCCGCGTACAGCGTCGCCGCGTCCAGATCGTCGGGGAATCGCCGGAATACATCCGCCATCGCGTTCTTGTAATCCAGTGAGAGCTTCTTCAGGTCGGCTTTGGGGTCGTTCGAGTATCTTTTTGCCAGAGCGTTGATGTAAGCGCGCTCGGCCTCGGACGCTTTCGAAGGTAGCGACAGCGCTTTGTGCACCGCCTCATAAGCGGCCTTCTCGTGCCCAGCATCGACGTCCATGTTGATGTTTGGCCCAAGCGCCAGCGCAACTCCCCAATGAGCCATTGCCAGTTGAGGATCAATATCCGCGGCGCGCTTAAACGACCGAACGGCTTCATCGTGATTGAAACCGTAGACTAGCGCGAGCCCCTGGTCGAAGAACCGCTGGGCTTCCGCGTTGCTGGTTGAAACCGGATGATGAACGTCCCCCAGGCCAGGTATCAGCGTGGCCGGCTTCGCATCGCTGGTAGGAGCGTGCTGGTGTTGCGCAGGGGTGTTGATGGCGAGCAGCAAGATCGCAAACACAATTAGAGAGCGCTTCATACCGACCTCCTCTTTCTCGTACTGTGAACTTCAGTTATTCAAAACCGCACACCGTCCGCCCCGGTTTGATGTGCGCGTGTTGAATGCGAGCGGTGCAGGCTAAGATGCTAGAAGATCACGTCGAAATCAAGTCTGAAGCGAGGTTTGTGACTCCCGAAGAACACGCCGTAAGCCGGGTCATCTATGTTGGAATGCACCTGAAGCGGGTTGAAGTGATTGGTCACGTTGAACCCGCTCACCGAGAAGCGCACCGTGTACTTGTCGCTCAGTTTGAAATCCTTCGACACCCGCGAGTCCAGCGAGAAGAAGTTTCTGAAGCGGGTCTGGTTCGGCGTTCCAACGTAATTCTGAGCGGCATCCACTGACGCGTACGGGAAGCCGTTGCGCCACTCGACCATCGGTGCAATGCGCATCTTCCACGGCAAGCGCACAAGTCCCCAGGCCAAAAAGCGGTTCGGCAAATCGCCGGACAGATTCGTGAACGTGTTTGGCCTCACCACCGGGAACGGGAAGTTGCCGAGATAGTTGTTGAACTCGTTCAGGTCGCCCCGCGAACGGCTGTGCACGTAAGAGAAGAACATTTGCTGGCCGTCTCTTAGCGAGAGCCGCGCGGTCAGCTCCAGTTGATTGTAGCCCGACTTGCCGCCGCCCCCGAGCACAAGCGCATCCTGTCCCTGGACTACCTTGGGCGTAAAGATCACAGTGCCGAATGAATTGCTCTGAAGATAGTTGGCACGGACGCGCAGCATCCTGGTGACCGGATGTTCGACCTCAACGTTCCAGGTTTCGCTGTATGGCGCGAAGTTCCCTACAACATTCTTGCTGAAAAGCAGCGGGAACTTTGTCTCGGCGCGGTCGGTGATGTTGATGAAATGACGCGGGCCGTCGATGATCTCACCGTTGGGACCGAAGGTGGTAATGACCTGCTCAGGATAGCCGTTGAAAGCGAACACGCTCAGTGGGACGCGGTCGTAGAACAGACCGAAGCCGCCGCGGATGGCCGTCTGTTGATTGGCGAACGGAGTCCACGCCAACCCGATGCGCGGGGCTACTCGAATCGTCTCGGTGATGCCCTGCCGCTCGAACCGCGTCCCTATGTCCATCGCGAGCCTCGGTGTGATGACCCAGTGGTCTTGGCCGAAGAACGCCGTCTCCAGGTCGGTGCGATCGAACGCATGCCCTCCGACCCAGTCTATGCGTTTCACTAGCCGCCCTTCCGTGTCTTCGATCCGGACAGGCCGCGCCACGAAGTCGCCACGGTTACCAGTGCGAGCGACGGACGAGCCAAACTTCAGATTGTGAGCGCCATAGAAACTGATCGGCGAGAGCGAATAAGTTTCGAGCCACTCGGCGCGAGAGGCACGGCGGTTCTGCTGGCTGAAGTAGTTTCCGGAATTGCCCGTTGGAGCAAGGATCATGTCCTGGTTGCCCTGGCCCCAGACGTTCCCGCTAAACCGCTTGATCGCAAGCGTGCTTTCGAGCAGGTTGTTTCCGATCGTCCAGCGGTCAATAAGCGTACCCGTGTAATCGTGAGCGCTGAAAGTGGGAGTGACAGGCTGCGGGTCGAAGAAATTCAGGTTGACGAATTCCATCTGTCGCGGCGCAACGTGGAACGTCCCGGTCAGCGTGTTCACCGGCGACAGAATGTAGTCGAGCTGCGTGAACGAATTCACCGACGATTGCTTGCTCTCATTGAAAGGAAACGGCAGCGTTCGATCCGGCCGCTTTTGAAGGTCGTATTCGAGTCCCTCGGATAAATAGAATTTGTTGGCGATCAGCGGACCATTGAAAGTCACGCGCGGCGAGGCCTCACGCAGACCGCGAAGGTGACCGCTTCGAATGCGAAACTCGGGCAGCGGGTCGTTGAGCTCGAAGTTCCATTTGTCACCACCGCGCCGAGTTTCGACCGACACCACTCCCGCGGTGAAGCGCCCGAACTGAGCCAGGTAAGGGGTCTTGAAAACCTCGATTGTTTCAACGCTGTCGACCGGCACGGTCACGCCGAATTGCCCGGTAGCCGGGTCGGTAACGTCGGCTGCGTTGACGACAAGCGCGCTCCGATGCTCGCCGGTTCC
>JBGQGO010000708.1:0-3011 GCA_041497455.1 Blastocatellia bacterium
CTTCGCGTTAGGCGGCGGGTGCGAGCTTGCGATGTCGTGCGACATTCGCATCGCGTCAAGCAAGGCCAAACTCGGACAGCCTGAAATCAAGCTCGGCATTATTCCCGGCGGCGGGGGCACTCAGCGGATGACCCGTTTGATTGGAGAAGGGAAGGCGATGGAGCTGATCCTGACCGGCGATATGATCTCCGCCGAAGAGGCCAAACAGCTCGGGCTGGTCAATCACGTCTTCCCGCCCGAGGAGCTTGAAGCGAAGACGATTGAGCTGGCGAACAGGATTGCCGAGCTGAGTCCCGTGGCGCTCGCGATGGCGAAAGCTTCGGTGAAGAACGCAGCTCGAATGAATCTCCGCGAAGGGCTTGATTCAGAAGTCGATCTATTCGCGTTGTGCTTTTCGAGCGAAGACAAAGAAGAAGGCGTACGAGCTTTCATCGAGAAGCGCAAACCCGAGTTCACCGGAAAGTGATAAGAAGAGCATGGAGTTCAGGAATAAGTGCATGGAGTTCAGGCTTTAGCCTGGTTTTGCTTTTATGATTCCGTCAAACAAAAGCCAGGCTAAAGCCTGAACTCCATGCTCTGATCTCCATGCTTTTGGGTCGATGTACAACTACCGACAAATGACGAGCGAAGAGAGGAGGCGCATTGTCGAGAATCGCCGTCGCAAGCATGTACCCTGGCATTCGCCGCCTCACCTGGAAGTCGCAGGTGAAGTCTCTTACCTGGTGACAGCGGCCTGTTACGAGCATCTTCCGATTGTCGGCCTCTCACCTGAACGAATGTCTGAATGTGAGGAAGGTGTGTTGGATGCCTGCCGTGAGATTGGGGCGCGCATCTACGCGTGGTGCATTCTTCCCAATCACTATCATGTGCTGGTGCGGACCGGACAGATCAAAGCTCTCCTCAAGAACCTTGGCCAGTTTCACGGTCGGTCGTCGTTCAACTGGAACGGACAGGATAAAAAGCGCGGGCGTCATTGCTGGTACAACGCGTTTGACCGTTACATCAGGTCCGATCGGCATTTCTTTGCCAGTTTGAATTACGTGCATAACAATCCGGTGCACCACGGTTATGTCGAGAAATGGCTGGACTGGCCGTGGTCGAGCGCGGCGGAATTCATCGAAGAAACCGGGCGCGAAGAGGCACTGCGACTATGGCAAGAATATCCACTGCTTGATTACGGCAAGAAATGGGACATCTACTGAACAAGAGCATGGAGTTCCAGGAATGAGTGCATGGAGTTCAGGCTTTAGCCTGGTTTTTGCTTTTATGGATTCCGTCGATTAGAAGACCAGGCTAAAGCCTGAACTCCATGCTCTTATGCTCACGGCTCCGCCTTTTGCTCTTCAGCCTTCTTCTTCAAATCACCTTTCCGATGCGAGTCGTACCAACTGACCGAGTAGCAGCTTCTCAGCGGCTTGTTTATTCGATATATTAAGCCGCCGCTATTGCAGCAGCGGTCAGTCAGTCACTGCAACAAAGACCTCATCTGAAAGGAAGAACGGCCATATGCGCTCACGCCTTCGTGTCTATCTCATCATCGCTTCGACCCTTGCAGTAGCCGTGTTGTCTTGTGTTCAGCTTCGAGCCTCAGCGGCCGCCGACATCCCAACGCCTCAACAGTTCCTAGGCTTTCGAGTCGGCGAAGACAAGAAGCTCGCTCGTTGGGAGAAGATCGTCGAATACATGCGACTGATCGCGAATGCTTCCGATCGAGTGCGGCTGCGCGAGCTTGGCAAGACTACGAACAGTACATGTTCACACAGAAGGAGAGCCAGTTGACGGCGCGCTTGCTGTGGCACGATTGGTTTCCTTCGGTGTGGCTGGACGAGCATCAGATGGGCAGCCAGGGCGCTCGCATATTCGTGATGCCGGCGACCGATCCGATCAATCAAAACGTGCATCCGCTCATCTATCGATGGAACGGGATTCTGGGACAGGCGCAAGCCGCCGCGCTTGAAACAGCAGGCAAAGAGGGAATCATCTACAACTCGACTTACACAAACTTCTGGCAGGGAGCGATGGCGTGGAGCGGCTGGTGGCACAACCAGGTCGGCTTGCTGACTGAAGTCGCGAGCGCGCGCATCGCGAGTCCGATCGAACAGCGCAAGGCTCAACCCGGACGCGCGGCTGCTCCGGCTCCTGAAGAAGACTTTCAGTCGCAGCAACGTCGTCAGATGGAGAACCCTAACGAGTCTTTGCCTCCGCCGCGGGACATCACTCCTCGCACCGAGTACCCGCGTCCGTGGTTGGGGGGGAAGTGGACGCTTCGCGACATCGTCGATTACGAGTTGATCGCGACGATGGCATTGCTGGAAACAGCGGCCGATCATCGCGAACAGTTGTTGCGTCAGATCTACGAAGTGAATCGCGCTACGGTCGAAGCGGGCGCGAAAGGCGATCCGGCGGCGATCCTCATCCCGGTTGCTAAGCAGCACGATCCTCGCGAAGTTGTGCACCTTGTCGAGCGCTTGCAGATGGCCGGCGTCGAAGTCTCGCGCGCCGAAGCCGACTTCGAAGCCGACGGCAAGAAGTACGCGGCAGGCACGTTCGTAATTCCGATGAATCAAGTCTTCGCGCGCTACGCGAAGGATTTGCTTGAGAAGCAGACCTATCCCGAAGTGCGTCGCTCGCCGACCTCGGCGCCAGAGCCGCCCTATGACGTGACTGCGTGGTCGCTTGGGATGCAGATGGGTGTTGAGACCGTGTTCGCCAAGAAGCCTGTTCCCAACACAGCAAAGTTGAGCAAGCTGGATGCGACTCCGAAGGCGGCGGGCGAAGTGCGAGGCGAGGGCGGCAGATTCAGTTTCGACTTTGCGGGCGCGGACTCGTCAATCGCGGTCAATCGGTTGTTGAAGGGCGGAGTCCAAACGGACATCGTTCTTCTATCGAGCAACGAAAAGCCGCGAGCATCAGGAGTGGGAGCGCCTCGCGAAATGCTTCAGACCCTATCCCGCGACTTCGGTCTCGTCATTCAAACCACCTCCGACCCTGGCGGCAAACCGGGCAAGTCA
>JBGQGO010000709.1:0-3010 GCA_041497455.1 Blastocatellia bacterium
ACGGGCGAAACAAAACTACAAATCTAAATGGACGCGGAAGCAAGTTGGGTCAGAAGTCCGGTTCACCGTGGCGCCGCCGTGCTTGGCGAGATGGCGGATGGCGCTGTTTTCCGAGTGAAATTCCGCCACAACCCGTTTTATTTTCTCGATTCGAGCGATATCGACGAGCTTTTTAATGAGCTCGCTGCCCAAGCCTTCGTGTTGAAATTTGTCAGCAACCACAACGCCGATTTCCGCTTCCTCCGATGACGGCAGGCGTGAAAGCCGGGCCACAGCGGCGATGCAGGTGTTCCGGGTGTGTGCGTCGGTGAACTCGGCAATGAGAGCCATCTCGCGGTCATAGTCGATGAAACACTTGCGAATGAGCCTTTCGTGAGCAACCCGCGTGCTCAGCTTTGCCATGTGAAAATACCGCAAGTAAACCGACTCTTCGGAGAGCGACTCATGAAACCTCGCCATTTGGGGCTCGTCCTCGGGCCTAATCGGACGAATGACAACGTTCGCGCCGTCCCGCATCTTCCAGCGGGAAACATACTGTAGTGGATATGGGCGAATCGCGGATCGCGGCAGGTTTTCATTCTTGATTTTTGGGTCAGCGAGGAGGACGCGCGCATCCAGCGCGAGCAACTCATCGGAAGAGACGACAAGGGGGTTGATGTCGATTTCTGCGATCCGCGGCAATTCGACTACAAGTTCGCTGAAGGCAACTAACGCTGCTTTGAGAGCTTCCAGGTTCACGGCTTTGCGGCCGCGAACCCCTTGAAGCGCCGTGTATATTCTGGTGAGTTCCATGAGTCGCAGTGCCAGCGTCGTGTTCAACGGCGGCAGAGCTAAAGCACGATCGCGATATACCTCGACGAGCTGGCCGCCCGAACCGAACAAAATCACCGGACCAAATATGGGGTCCACGTTGCTGCCGAGAATCAACTCATAACCTTCCAGCCGTACCATCGGCTGAACTGTCACGCCCTGAAACGCTCTTTCGCCAGCCTTCGAGGCCACAGATGACTGAATGGATCGGAACGCTTGTCGAACCGCAGCCGCATTCGGAAGATCGAGCTTTACGCCGCCGACATCCGTTTTGTGCGTGATCGTCTCGGAAAAGACTTTGAGGACGGCCGGGTAGCCGAACTCAGCCGCGCAGGCCGCGGCCTCGTCTGCCGTTCGCGCCACGCGCGTCGGCACGGCCGGAATTCCGTACAACGACAGAAGCTGCTTGGACTCGACTTCCGTCAGGAGCGTACGTCCGGTGGCTAACGTACGGTCGATGAGCTCCTTCGCTTTCCGTCGCCGGGCTCCCGAATCGTTGGCCGATGCTGTCATCGCGGGGGTTTCATATAAGCCGCGAAGATGGGAGGCGTAGTTCCACATGTAGTCGAAGGCGCGCGCCGCGGTATCGGGATACGCGAATGTTGGGATTCCCGCGGCATTCAGGATCGCTTCACCCTCCGCGATCGTTTGCCCTCCCATCCAGCTTGCTAGCACAGGCTTGCCATGCCCTTTCGCGTAAGGGGCCAGCCGCCGGGCTACCTCTGCGGGATTGGTCATTCCTTGGGGAGCGAGGATCACCAGAAGACCGTCGCTCGAAGGATCCGCAATGGCGATTTCGACGGCTTTTCCGTAGCGCTCCGGGTCGGCGTCTCCAAGGATGTCGATGGGATTCGCGTGGCTCCAGTGCGAAGGGAGGAACGCGTTCAAGGCGCGCAGGGTGTCCTGCGACAGAGGTGTCAGTTCTCCGCCATTCGGGATCAAGGCGTCAGTAGCCAGCACGCCCGGACCACCAGCATTGGTCACGATCGTGAGTCGAGGGCCTCGCGGCCGGGGTTGCTTGCTCAAAACTTCTGCCATGTAGAACAAGTCAGAAATGCTTTGCACTCGAAGCACACCGCACCGGCGAAGCGCAGCGTCGAAGACATCATCGCTGCCGGTCATGGCACCCGTGTGCGATGAAGCAGCCTTCGACGCAGCTTCTGTCCGACCGGCCTTGATGACGATGATTGGTTTGCTCAAGGCGACTTCGCGCGCGGCGGAGAGAAAGGAGCGTGCGTCGGCTATCGATTCGATGTAAAGAAGAATGCTTTTCGTCTGCGGGTCTTCACCATAGAAGGAAATCAGATCGCCCCAATCCACATCAAGCATGGAACCCGTAGACACGATGGCGCTGAAGCCCACCTGCTCCGGCAAGCTCCAGTCGAGGATCGCGGTCAGCAGAGCACCACTCTGGCTTAGAAAGGCAACGTTGCCGGGCCGCACGATGTCTCGCGCGAATGTGGCGTTCAACCCGATCCAGGGATTCATCAAGCCGAGGCAGTTCGGGCCAATCAGGCGCGTTGCGCCTCGGCTCAACTCCGATTGAATCTCCCGTTCTAATACAAGGCCGTCCGGACCTTTCTCCTTGAATCCCGCGGAAATTACCACCACCGCCTTTGCGTTCGCCTTCACGCATTCAGCAACAACCCCGGGCACGGTAGGAGCTGGCGTTACAACGACCACTAGATCGACAGCCTCGGGCACCGCACCGATCGATGCGTAACACCGATGACCGAACAATTCCGTCCGACGAGGATTGACGGCATATACTTTGCCCTTGTACGTCCCCGTGAGCAGATTAATCACGATGGTGCGGCCCACGCTGCCTTCGCGGTCGGTCGCTCCAATGACCGCAACCGAGGCTGGAGAAAAAAAATAGGCCAGTGGCGAGCGATCGCTGATTGGCACCTCAGAGCTCATGCGAAGTCTCCAACAACTTGGCCCAAATCATCTCGCTTCGCCCCGGAAGAGGCCAGCACACTTTCGGAAGGAATTCGCATGCTCAAAAATCACGCAACGTCCCAAATGGAAGAGCCACTCGGACGGCGTTGAGTACCGCGACCAGGTCAATCACTTCTTGCGCTATTGCCCCGCCGATGGGAGGCAGAACACCGTATGCGGCGAGCAGCATTCCCACTGCACTGAGCAACATGCCGCCGACAGCACTCTCCAGCGCAATCCTGCGCATGCGCCTGCCGAT
>JBGQGO010000710.1:0-3008 GCA_041497455.1 Blastocatellia bacterium
AGCATTCTTCCAACGGGCCGCAACACTCACGCGGTCAATCCGTACTCGGTTCCTTCGACGACTGCGGTGCGGCTTGCCGAGCCAATTGCGAGCGCGCTGCTTGAGCGGCATCGTAAAGAAGCTGGCTGCTATCCCGAAACCATCGCGATGGTTCTGTGGGGAATCGACAACATCAAGACCGAAGGCGAAGCGGTGGCGCAGGTGCTGTGGCTGCTCGGCGTAACGCCGCGGCGCGATGCGATGAATCGAGCAACCGATGTCGATGTGATACCGCTCGACCGATTAGGCCGTCCGCGGGTTGACATCGTTATGACGGTCTCCGGAATCTTTCGCGATCTGTTCGGCGCGACGATGACGCTGCTCGACAACGCGGTGCGAAGAGTCGCCGCGCTCGATGAAGCTCCCGACATGAACTTCCTGAAGCGGCACGTTGACGAACAGATGGCTGAGACGGGCTGTTCATTCGACGAGGCCGCGGTGCGAGTGTTCTCCAACGCGGCGGGTAACTACGGAACTAACGTCAACTTCATGGTGCTCGATAGTCAATGGGAGGACGGCCGCGAGCTTGGCGATCTGTTCGTCACGCGAAAGTGTTTTGCTTACGGGCGCGACTCGCAGGGAAGGAGTTTCGACGGGCGTGAGGCGCGAACGCTTCTCGAGCGTGCGCTCTCTCGAGTCGAGGTGACCTATCAAAACATCGACACGACCGAAGTCGGGATAACGGACGTCGATCACTACTTTGAATACCTGGGTGGCGTATCAAAGGCCGTCGAGAGGCAAACGGGCACGCGGCCACGGATCTACCTGTCAGACACGCTCTCGCCGGATGCGAAGATTAGAACACTCGAAGAGACGGTCCGGCTCGAGACTCGAACCAAGACGCTCAACCCGAAATGGTTCGAGGGAATGCTTAGGCACGGTTTCAGCGGCGTGGCTGAGATCGAACACCACGTGACGAACACCTTTGGTTGGTCGGCGACTGCCGATGCGGTTGACGACTGGGTTTACGACGAAGTCGCAGCGACATTCGTGCTTGATGAGCAGATGCTCGAGCGGCTGCGCTCGCTGAATCCTCATTCGGCGCGAACTCTTGTGGGCCGCTTGCTGGAAGCCTCTGGCCGCGGATTCTGGTCGGCGGAGCAATCGGTGCTCGAGCGGCTAAGGGATGTTTTTGCGGCCCTCGAGGACAAGCTCGAAGGAGTGGCTGGTTGAAGCGCTCATCGTTCAAAATGATAGTTCCCCGTCAATCCGCTCGGTCATTCCTGCGGCCCGCACAGAGCTAGCCGGTTCAATTCGCCCACCTTATAGCCTTCTGCCACGTGGCATTGTCCTTGCCACTGTGATGCTGGCGAAGGACCCCCTTGCACGTGCTCGAATCTCACCTTCGCTCGAGCAGTAGAAACGTTGATCTAACGGGATACCCTATTGAGTGCACAGCTACACGACTTAGAGCCATCTAGGAGAGCGCCGCAGCCAGGAGTTGAGGCGGTGAGAATCGAAGCGCTCCTGCGCTATCAGATTCACCCCGGCGAGGCGGACCGGCTCCTGGATGAGTTCACGCTTCTAGCCGCTGAAGTCTGTTCGGCGCCTGTCGCCCTTCTGAGCATCGTCCGGCCGGACAGCGTGCAGCACATTTCCCGAGTCGGCTCGTTGTCGGGTGACACTTCCGGCGAGGACGCTCTTATCTCGCGAGCGATTCTCGAAAGGGAATTGTATGTGGTGCCAGATGCGCAGAAGGATCGACGGTTCAAAGAAGACGTCCCGGCCAGCGAGCGCGGGGCGGTTCGCTTCTATGCCGGAGCGCCTTTGTCGACACCTGAGGGTCACACTATCGGCGTTCTGTCGGTCACTGATAACAGGCCCCGGCAGTTAAGCGAAACGCAAGCGCGCGCTCTCTGCTCGTTGGCGAACGCAGTGATGGCCAGTTTCGAGCTCAGGCGCAAGAGCCTCGAACTCGAGGAAGCCAGGTCCGAACGCGAGAAAGCATTCGAGTCGCTTACGGCAAGCGAGGAGCGCTGCGCGATGCTTCTGCGAGGCGCAAGCGACGGGCTGTGGGAGTGGGATCTTGAAACCAACGAGATGCATTTCTGCGAGCGTTGGAAGGCGATGCTCGGCTATAAGGAACACGAGTTGAGCAGCCGCCCGGATGAATGGTTCAAACGCGTTCACCCGGAAGACATCGAACGGGTGCAGTCTGAAATAATGTCGCACCTTCTCGGCTTGTCGACGCAATTTCAGAGCGAACATCGAGTGCGCAGGGAGGACGGGAGCTACCGTTGGATGTTGAGCCGCGGATTGGCCGTGATGGATTCGAACAGGTACGTCTATCGGATGACCGGCTCGTTAACTGACGTGACCGAGCACAAGCAAGCTGAGAAGCAATTATTACATAACGCATTTCACGATGGTTTGACTGCCTTGCCCAATCGCGCATTGTTTATGGACCGGCTGAAACACTCGCTGGCCGAGGTGAAAAAGGGCGAGGGCTATGCGTTTGGTGTGCTGTTTCTGGACCTGGACCGGTTCAAGGTCGTAAACGACAGCCTTGGACATCAGATCGGGGACCAGTTGCTGGTGGCGACGGCGCGCAGGCTCGAGTCATGCCTCCGTCCTGGTGACATCGTTGCGCGGCTGGGAGGCGACGAGTTTGCGGTCATCCTCGATCACGTCAGGCACGTGAGCGATGCAATCCAGGCGGCCGAACGAATTCGTGAGCGTCTTGCCACGCCTTTCAATCTGAGCGGGCACGAAGTTTTCATTTCGGCCAGCATCGGAATCGCGCTCAACCAGACGGCTTCCGAGGAGCCCGACGAGATCGTTCGCAACGCGGACACTGCGATGTATCGCGCGAAGGACCAGGGCCGCGGTTGCTTCGAGCTGTTCGACAAAGGCATGCACGCGCGGAACGCGGCGCTCTCGCAGTTGGAAGCCGGACTGCGTCGAGCGCTGGCGCGCGACGAGTTCCGCGTGCATTATCAGCCGATAATATCGTTGGAGACCTGGCGAAT
>JBGQGO010000711.1:0-3001 GCA_041497455.1 Blastocatellia bacterium
CGGCCGGCGGCGTGCTGGTCACCGGCGCGCTTGTGGGATTCTTTGGTTCATACGCGAAAGCAGCAAGCGCCGTTAGTCTGATCTACATACTCGGCATTTTCCTTCTAATCTTCGCTCGCGAGACGCGCGGCGAGCGACTGGCATGAAAAGCAGCCACATATCGATTGGCGACTGTCTCGCCGTCAGCCCGTGATGGCGGCCGCATCGAACAAAAGCAACGTTGGAGGTTAAAGCTTATGAACGGCTCACGATCAATAATTGTCCTGGCAGCTTTCGTCTTGACGATCCTTGTCTGCGCCTCGGCTCACGCGCAGACGATTACCGCGACCCTTGAAGGCCGTGCGACAGACAGTTCCGCCGCGGCAGTAAGCGGAGCCAATGTCACCGCCGTGAATTCAAGCACCGGCTTGTCTCGATCAGCAATCACTTCCGACAGCGGCGAGTACCGCATATCGCTCCTGCCTGTCGGCGAGTACACGGTCACCGTCGAGCACCAGGGATTCAAGCGCGACTCGAAGAGAGTCAGCCTGGCTATCGGGCAGACCGCGACATTGGATTTTGCGTTGCAAGCAGGCGGCGTCGCCGAGCAAGTGAATGTCGAAGCCGCCGACACCATCGGCGAGCCTACGCGCACCGAAGTCAGTTCCGTTATCAGCCAGCGTCAAATCGTCAATTTGCCGGTGAACGGGCGACAGTTCATCGACTTCGTGTTGCTTGCGCCGGGCGTGACTATCGGCGACACCACGTCGGGTAGCACTGACGTGATTGTCGAACCGGTCACAAAGATTTCTTTCGCCGGGCAAAACATTCACTACAACTTTGTCGCGATCGATGGAGCCGACAACATATCAACCGCATCGGGGATTCAGAAGACGACGCCGTCGCAAGACGCGGTACAGGAGTTCCGCGTCGTAAACACGGTCTACAGCGCCGAGTTCGGCCGGGCGGTCGGCGGCATCATCAACATCATCACCAAGGGCGGGACAAATGAGGTGCACGGCTCGCTCTACGAATACTTCCGCAACGACGCGCTCGACGCCAAAAGCATCCTCGCATCCTCAGGGCTGAACACGCTTCATCAAAATCAATTCGGCGCTACTATCGGCGGGCCGCTGAAAAAAGACCGCACCTTTTACTTCGTCAATTACGAGGGGCAGCGGCGAAGCGAATCGCCCTTTTACAACTCCACCGTGCTCGCGAACATCGCGGCGATCAATCAGGCTAAGGTCACTCGCTATGGATTGCCGGCGGAGAACCTGAATCTGCTGCGCGACTCGAACGCGGATAATTTTCTGATCAAGCTCGATCGCAACCTGGCCCAACGCCATACGCTGGCTATTCGTTACTTCTTCAACGATGCGCGCTACACCAACGTCTCTCCGTTGAACGACGGGTTTGATCTGCCTTCAGGCTTCAAAGACAACTTCCTGCGCGATCAATCAGTCGTGGGGAATTTGATCTCGACGTTCACGCCCACTTTCTTCAATGAGCTTCGCGGCCAGTACGCGCATCGCTCGTTTGATTTTCCGACCGTCAGCACGCAGCCTCATCTCGAGGTGGCCAACACATTCGCCATCGGAGTCAATCGTGGGAATCCCGACTTCTACAAAGAGAGCCGGTTCGAGATTGTGGACAACGTGACTCTCGCTCGCGGCCGCCACACGATCGGGTTTGGCGGCAATTACAACTTCGTGCGCACGACCGAATCGTTCCCTCTGTTCTATCCGTTTGAAGCTACCTTCGCATCCTTGCCCGACCTGCTCAGCGGCGATCCGTTCGTGATTTTCTTTCAGCGATTCCGGGCGCCGAATTTCGATGAGCCGACGCTGGACACTTCTGCGTATCTCAACAACCGGATACCGGAAGCCGTGCGCAATCAGGCTCGGGGCGTGCTGGATCACACCTACGATGGGTTCTTCGTTCAAGACAAGATTCGCCTCGGCAGCCGGCTGACTGCGACGATGGGGCTGCGCTACGAGTTCGAAACCTGGCCGAAGGAAGCGCTCGACAAAGACTTGAACAACTTTGACCCGCGCGCCGGGTTCGCGTTCAATGTAGGCACGAAATGGAACCTGGTGATTCGGGGAGGCGCGGGTATTTTCCACGGCACGATTCCGTCGCCGCTGCTCGCATGCCAGATTCCTTCTTGCGGAGGACCGAAGAAGTATCCCGGGCGCGAGAACAAGGAAGACGATCTGAACTCGACTACCGGGCTGTTTGCCTTCGGAGCTGATCCAGCTACTATGCACACGGCGCTGGCGGCCTTGATTGGTCCCGGCGTCAGGACCGGTGTGTATCCCCGGTTCGCGCCCGGCCCGGGAGGCGATGCGCAGAAGGCGACGATCGTTCGATTCGCGAAAGATCATCAAGCTCCCTATGGAATCCAGATGAGTCTTGGTTTCGAGATTCAACCGGCGCCGGGCACTGCGTTCAGCGCTACATATCTACGCGTTCGAGGCGTTCACCTTGGCAGCTTCTTCAATGTGAATCAGCCGGACGCCAGCGGAACGACGGAGGCGGGCACGCCGGATTACGCTGCGGTCCGGCCCCTCGCTTCTTGTCGTCCGTGTCTGCTCGACCGCCGTATCGCGGTCCCTGGTTTTCGCAATCCGGAGTTTGGCGTTTTCTTTGAAGCGGACTCGCGGTGGAACTCGACTTATGACGGGCTGTTGATCAACCTCAATCAGCGCGTCAAGAAGGCGTTGAACTTTGGGATAAGCTACACCTTTTCGAAATCAATCGACGACGGGCCGAATCCGAGCTTCGTGTTGATCCCGGTCAACTCAGCGCGAATCGATCAAGAGCGAGCGCTGTCTTCCGATGACGCCCGGCATCGCCTTGTCGGCAATGCGACATTGAGTTCGCCGAGCGATGCTAATGCCCTGGTGCGGGATTTCCAGGTGAGCTTCATTGTGACGCTCGAGTCACCGCATCGGTTCACCAAGTTCGCGGGGTTCGACGCCAACGGAGACGTATTCGGCGTGAATGACCGCGTTGGAAC
>JBGQGO010000712.1:0-2990 GCA_041497455.1 Blastocatellia bacterium
AAACTGTACCGTGGGTTCGAATCCCACCCTCTCCGCCAGAAGCAGAAAGCAGAAAGCAGAAAGCAGAAGGCAGACAGCAGAAAGCGGAAGGCAGAAGTGAGACGTCAGAGGTCAAAAGGAGAGGTCAGAGGTCAGCAAAAGGTTCTGCCTTCAGCCTTCAGCCTTCCGCCTTCTGCCTTCTGATTTATCAGGCTCCGGACGCCGTGCAATCGCGAGGCTGCAAACCCCGCCAGGCCGGGAACGGAGCAACGGTAGCGGTCCTCGGATGTGCCGCGGCCTCTCCGGAGCCTGACCAGTTCTCCCGAACCTCAGGAGAAGCGCCATGCTTCTATGAGCAGACAAGACGTGATTAGGCGAAACCCGCAATAATGAGTGACTCACACGTACTAGCGCGAAAGTTCAGACCGCAGACCTTCGATCAAGTCATCGGGCAGGACGCGATCACTCGCACTCTCAGTAACGCGGTGAAGAATGACCGCGTCCATCACGCTTATATTTTCACGGGCGCTCGCGGCGTAGGGAAAACAACGACGGCTCGCATTTTTGCGAAGGCGCTCAACTGCGCGAAGGGCGTGACGGCTGAACCCTGTGGCGTCTGCGACTCTTGTCAGGACATCGTAGCCTCGCGGTCGATGGATGTGCTCGAGATCGACGCCGCGTCGAATACCGGCGTCGACAATGTGCGCGACGTCATTATCAATTCGATCTCGATAGCGCCCGCCCGCGACCGCCACAAGATATTCATCATCGATGAAGTCCACATGCTCTCGCCGCAGGCTTTCAACGCCTTGCTCAAGACTGTCGAGGAGCCGCCGCCGCGCGTGGTTTTTATCCTGGCCACCACGAATCTTGAAAAGGTGCCCGAGACGATTCTGTCGCGCTGCCAGATATTCGAGTTTCGCACTATCACGCTCAAGCAAATCGTCGGGCAGCTTCGCTCAATAGCTGAGAAGGAAGGAGTCGGCATCAGCGACGCGGCGCTGCTGGCGATCGCGCGCGCGGGTGAAGGCTCGATGCGCGATGCGGAATCGGCTCTCGATCAAGTGATCAGCTTCGCCGTCGGCGCGACGATAACCGACGACGATGTGTCTGCCGCGCTGGGGCTCGTCGATACTGAGACTCTCAACAAGACTCTTCAGGCGATCGCCGATCAAGAAGCTGGGGCCCTGGTTCGCATCGTTGATGAAGTCGTCTCGCGCGGCTACGATCTGCGCAACTTCTGCCGCGAGATGATGGTTCACATTCGGGCGCTGCTGGTCGTCAAGATCGCCGGCTTCGACGCAGAGCTTGTCCAGTTGCCCGAAAGCGAAGCCGGGAACCTCAAACGGCTTGGTGAACATTTTTCGGAGCAGGACTTGCTGCGCTTCTTTTCAATATTGACCAAGACCGAACAGGACATTCGAAACTCATCCCAGCCGCGATTTCAACTCGAGATCGGACTCGTGAAGCTCGCCCAGGCGCGCAGGCTTTTCTTACTTGAAGAGGCGCTCGGCCGCATTGAAGCGCTCGAATCGAGATTGGGCGGCGCGGGGGTCGCATCGCCTTCTTCAGGCGCACGCGGACCGAGCACGCAAAAGGCTTCCCGGCCGGCGGACTCGCCTCGGCCGCCTGCAACCACGCGCATCGCTGGGTCGCCGGCTCGCGACGGCGAATCAACCCCGGGGAAGGCGCAAGCACGAGGGCAAGTTGCAACACCATCTGCAGAAGTCCCTGGCGCTCTAGGGCCAACAGCAGTCGCTGCGCGCGCCACGCCAGCGCGGTCGAACGCTAGTGTCGAGGCTGCGCCGCCGTCCGAGCCGCCGCCGATGGATGAGCTTTACGAAGTCGCGCCGGAACCGCCGTCAAAACCAGCCTCACCCAACGCAACCGCGGCCACAGAGAGAAGTCCTGCTGACAAGATCAAAGCGGCGCTCGAAGCGAATCGCAAGATGATGATCGTGACCGCTCTCGACAAAGGAACGATCTCGATAGACGGCGACCATCTCCGCGTGGAGTATGCGCCGGAACACAGCGCGTGCAAGGCTGAGATTGAAGCTCGCGACAAACGCAATGCAATCGAGGACGCTTGCGAACAGGTACTTGGCCGCAGGCTCACGCTTCGGGTTTCGATCGCCGGGCAGGCCGTCAGTACCGCGAGCGGTAGCGAGCGCACCATCAGTACCGCGAGCGGTAGCGAGCGCGGTACCAAGCGCGGCAGTACGCAAAAAGAGAAACCAAGAGTCGCGGCCGAGGAAGACCCTAAGCTTCGAGCGCTCCTCGACAAGTTTCACGGCGAGGTCATCGAGGTAATAAAACCCGAGAAGTAGTTTTCATCAGAGGCCCATTCAAATGGGCGAAAGCAGGAGGCAAAGGCATGAAATTTCCAGGCGGGTTAGACTTGCAAGAGATGATGAAGCAGGCGCAGCAGATGCAGGAAGACATGCAGCGCGAGATGCAACGCGTTCGGGTCAACGCGAGCGCCGGCGGCGGAGTCGTCACCGTCGCGATGAACGGCGCGAAGGAACTGACCGAGCTCAAGATTGATCCAGAAGCGGTAAAGAGCGGCGACGTTGAGATGCTTCAGGACTTGATTCTCGCGGCGGTCAATGAAGCGTCGCGAAAAGTTGACGAGGCGATGAGGGGTAAGCTCGGCTCGAAGTTCGGCGACATGGGCCTTCCCGACGGGCTGCTTTAAGATGCTCGACTACGCAGAACCCGTAACAAAGCTCATCGATGAGCTCCAGAAGATGCCGGGCGTCGGGGCCAAGTCGGCTCAGCGCATGGCGTTTTACATCTTGCGCGCCGACCGCCAAGAGACCGACCGCTTGATTGAAGCCATCCGGGAAGTCAAAGAGAAGATCATCTTCTGCTCGCTCTGCAACAACATCACCGACGTCGACCCGTGCCGTTATTGCACGAGCCCGCAACGCGACCACCGCATGATTCTGATCGTCGAAGAACCCTTCAACCTTGTCACCGTCGAAAAGACTCGCGAGTACCGAGGTCTCTAT
>JBGQGO010000713.1:0-2985 GCA_041497455.1 Blastocatellia bacterium
AGCTATGACCGCACGCGGCTCGCGCAAGACGAGATAGCAACCGCGAAGGTTCGAGTGACAAACAACACGCCGGCGAAAGCCAAGATGATCATGGTTGACCTGGGCATTCCTCCCGGCTTCGAACCATCGGGTGAAGATTTCGCGGCGCTCATCGACGAGTCTCGCAACAAGAACGGAGGCAAGCTCGAGAAATACACGATCACTGCCAAGCAAGTGATTCTGTACTTCGACGGCCTGAACGCACGTCAGCGAATCGAGTTCTCGTACAAGCTCCGAGCCAAGTTCCCGGTTCGGGCCCAGACGTTCTCTTCCCGCGTGTATGAGTACTACAACCCGACGGTCGAGGATAAGACTAAGCCCGTCGAGATGACGGTCGTTGCGAAGTAGAGAAGCGCGAACGGAGAGAGTTGGTTCGTAGTACGGCCTTTAGGCGGAAGTTCGTAGCGCGTTGATCGGACCGCGACCGGGTTACGAACTTCCGCCTAAAGGCCGTACTACGAACCCAGGTACAAGTTCAACGGAGGGCTGTTTCGCAGGGCGCGAGTGATAGGTAAGCGAATTGACTCCGAGCGTAGAGTCCTTACTGCGTCCAGTCCTCGAACAAGAGGTTGGGAATCCGTGCAAAATCTACAGCGTTGCGCGTGAGCAGAACGCCGCCGGTCGAAAGCGTGATGGCGGCGATGGCAAGATCGTTTGTTCCGATTCGCACTCTCTGTAGGCGCAGCTCGTCGAAAATCACGGCGGCGTCGTCGTCAAACGGCAAGCAAGGCCATCTCCTGTAGAAATCAAGTCCGCGCTGCAAGCGAGCGTAAGCGCGTGCGCGAGCGGCGCCATCCGGCGCTCGACGACAGGCAGGGAGCCAGCCGCTGAGGTCCTCGCCAAACGTGATGATCGTTGTAACTATCAGATCATCCTCAGGCAGGCTCTGGATGCGTTGCAGGACTTTGGAATGCCGCTGGAACGCGAATCCCACGATGTCCGTGTCCATCACGTAGAGCTTCATTCAGAGTCCTGCAACTGCACTTCTTCGCGCTGCCTTTGCCGTCCTCTAACGATCTCCTCGAAATGCTCCCTGAGGGCTTCTTCGTCGCCGGCGAACGCTTCGATCTCCTTCAGCAGCGCCTGAGGGCTCCCGGCCCGTGTTGTTTGTTCTCGTGAGAGCGCAACGTTGATCGTCGTGATCTCCACCTTTGACAGATAGTCTTCGGCCGCCCGCTGCGCGTTCTTCATCGCCTCATCGCGTGAAGCGCCTTCGGCGCTGAGATCAGCCAGCGCCGGAATGACCGCGCGCCAGATGCCGTTCTTCTGTTCGACGATGACAGGATATTCCATGAGCTATGCCTCCTTGCCCCAAGCAGCACATTATAACCCGGCTTTGCTGCTACGCATCAAAGGAAGTTGGGGACAATGAGAGGTATATGTAAGTAAGGTCCAGCCGTTGACACATCATTTCGATATGCTATTCTCCAAGCGAAAGCTCAACTGCTCGCGCGAAAACTTCATGTCACTCGTCAAAGTCAGACCCAATGGACAAGTCACCCTCCCGTCATCGCTGCGCGAGCGGGCGAAGTTGAACGTAGGCGATCTTCTCGAAGCAAAGCTAGAGAAGGGTAAAATAACGCTTACGCCCGCGAGTCTCATCGACCGTCACATCGCTGAAAGCCAAGAGCAGATCAATAAGGGGCAGTTCTACGGCCCATTTTATACCGCCGAAGAGATGATCGAATCACTGCACCGAAACGGCAAGAGAAGCAAGGACCCCTCAAACGTTCAGCCCAAAAATGAAGCTGCTGATAGTTACTCGTAGTACCTCAGCTTGCCTCCACTGACTGAAATCACCTTGCCCATGCGTTTGCGCTTAGCGCTCCACTCCGGCAGGTTTAGGATCGTCCGCAAACTTCCCGGAATCTCGCGCACCCGCTCTCGGGGCAAATTGAAACAGATCACACAATAGCCGCGGTGAGCCGCGATCTTTCGCCAAAAATCACCATAGTTGATCGTGATGAAAGTCGGTTGTTTGAGGTCTTGCAGTAAAGCGGGAATGCTGTCGTCTTTGATAATACTGTGAGGCCGGAGAGAACCCAGGACGATCACGCTGCCTGCGTACCACTTTTCAATCTCGGTCTTGAGGTAGGGTGCTGACAACTGATCGTCCAGCACGATCATGCGTAGCTCTCTTCGTAGTCGTACCGCTCAGAGAGCGCCACGGCTTCTTCGACGGCGGCGACGGGAATTTTGTAATAGCGTGAGATTTCCGAGGGGGTGTCGCCGGCTCGCAAACTGCCGATCACGTGACGCGCATCAATGCGCGTGTATTTGATCGAGGGCCGCCCGCCGCAAACTCCAGGCGCGGCTACGACGTACTGACCCAGAGGGTAATACTCATAAACGTCGCCGCCGTGATGTTCTCTCACTAACTCCACTTTGGCTGTCTTGTTCCGCGGTTTGGGCAACCTGGCTGCCACTGTTTTCACCGTCCTTTCGCCGAGAGTGTAGCACACGCCGGGATTGGAAGCCTCAATGGTTGCGACATTGCCTCACTGTGTTTATTCTCCAATGGCGGGTGAGCAATGGACAAAGTCATCGTCGTCGAAAACCTCCAAAAAACCTACAAGCCCAAGGGCCGCAAGCAGACTCTCGAAGTGAAAGCCGTCGACGGCATCTCGTTCGAGATCGAGCGAGGCGAGTTCTTCGGATTGCTCGGACCCAACGGCGCCGGTAAGACGACTACCATCGGCATTCTAACCACGCGAGTCATTCCTACTGGAGGCCGGGCGTTAGTTGATGGCATCGACGTCCGTCGCGATCCCGTTGCGGTCAAGCGCCGCATAGGAGTCTGCCCTCAGGTGAACAATCTCGACCGCAGCCTGACTGGACGCGAGAACCTTGTATTTCACGCCGAGTACTTCGGCATCCCGAAGCGGGTCCGTGAGCAGCGTGCGCAAGAATTATTGGAGCGCTTTCAATTGGCGGAACGCGCCGACG
>JBGQGO010000714.1:0-2977 GCA_041497455.1 Blastocatellia bacterium
ACCGACAGCGAGATGCCGGACGCCTTCAAGAAGGTGCGTCGCGATAGCCCCGAGCCTTTCTCTTTTACGTTGTCATCATCTTGCATCCGTCGCCTCCTTTGCATTGCGGATTGCGGATTCGGGATTGCGGGTTGACGGATCGAACCTCTGTTCCCAAATCCGCAATCCGCAATTCGAAATCCGCAATCTAGGGCGGTGTTTCCCTGAATTCAAGTTCGTTGCGGCAGCACGGACAGAGCCCCGGAATATACGCCGTGATGCTGCAGACTTCGCAGTAGTAAAAGATGTCGTACAGCTTTCCTTCTTTGACTGATTGCACTTTGATAATCTCAAGCTGGTCCCCAGCGTGCAGCCGGGCGGTGATTTGAAGTTCGCGCTGACGCACTCGGGTGTCGGTGAACACTGGCGTCATTGTGTCGGCCGGCAAGAATCTGTAGAGCCTGCCGTCTTTACTCGCGAACCCGAACCGGCTGCTTGTTCCGGGGCAACCAAACAGCGACCCTACTTCATGTCCCGCGGCATCAAGACAAACGGCGCGCCCCCGAATCACAGTCAGCGTAGAACCTTCGCCCTGGAAGTCAAATGAATCCAGCTTGGCGGCCAGCGATGAAGGCGGCATCGCGAAGAGTAACGTTGCCAGGAGCGGAACCAGAAACCGACTCATCGCTGCTTCAATCCTGAAACGATCAGCTCGCGATCCTGTGATTGAAATCATGATGGAGAACAGGAATGTCCACTGGAAGCCGATCCACCGATTCTAACTTTGCTTGTTACCGCCTCGACTTGTTTCGCCCGCTACCTTACCATACGTGAGGTTAGTCGAGCAATGATGCACAGCCGGAACAGAAGTTTTGTTTGGGCCGCGCCGCCGATTGAACGAAGCGTAACGATTGAGAAGTCTCGCACGTAATGTGTTGTTGGCGGTCGCATTTCAATCCAGCGGGGCGACGACTCCGCAAATCTGATTGCATAACGGCAGAGGAAGAGCTTGGACGTGGGCGAAGAAGTGGCTAACGTGAAGCATATGGAGATCGCCGCAGCGGCGGAACTCGATTGGGACGTGGTCGTAGTCGGGGCTGGGCCAGCAGGCTCGATGGCCGCGCTTAACCTGGCGCGCCGCGGGCACCGAACGCTTATGCTCGACAAAGACACTTTCCCGCGCGACAAAGTCTGCGGCGATGGTCTGATTGCAGACTCTGTGCGCTGTCTGACGCGAGCCGGTCTCTACGAAGATATCCGGACGCGGAGTCTCAAATCTGAGCTTGGAACCGTGTATAGTCCGTCACGAATCTGTTTCGATGTGCCCGGCGAATTCCTGACGTTGAAGCGAATTCATCTGGACGCGCTAATAGTCGAGAAGGCTGTTGATTCCGGCGCGGCATTCTGTCAAGCAAGAGTCACCGGCGTAGAGGTTCAGCCCAACTCATCGTTGCTGCTGTCGCTCGAGGCCGCTCCTGCGCCGCTGCGCTCCCGGATTGTTTTCCTTGCGACGGGTGCAAACGTAGAGATGCCTTCCAAGCTCGGGCTCGTCACTCAGCATCGGCCAAGCGGTGTGGCTCTTCGTTGCTACGTCCGCTCCCCTGTTTCACTCGACCGGCTGGTGGTTTCTTACGATCGGTCGATGACTCCCGGCTACGCCTGGATATTTCCGCTCGCCGATGGAGAATTCAACATTGGCTGTGGCGTCAGCTACAGAAGCCATTCGAGTTCGCGCGTCAACCTGCGCGAGGCCTTCAAGTCGTTCATGACCAGCTTCCCTCTAGCTGCCGACATTATGCGTCACGCCGAAGCGATCTCACCGATTCGCGGCGCGATGCTGAGGTGCGGCTTGAGCGGGACCCGCCCGCACGGGCCCGGGAACGTTCTGGTGTTGGGAGAGAGCATAGGCGCGACCTTTCCTTTCACCGGCGAGGGCATCGGCAAGGCGATGGAGACTGGCGAGATAGCCTCCGAAGTCGCTCACGAGGCTCTTACATCGGGTGACCTCAACCGGCTAAGCGTGTTCCCTGAACGCATAGAGCGCGAACTGAAGCCGAAGTTCCTGGGTTATCGCATAGCGGAGAACTGGTTCTCGCGCCCGTGGCTGAATGACTTCGTTGCGCGCCGCATTCGCAGCAGCCGGTTCTTGCAGGAACTGATTGCTGGAATCGTGAACGAGACGGTCGACCCGCGGGAGCTCTTCTCGCTGCGAGGTATTCTCCGTTCGTTTGTGAGCTAGCGCCCTGGGGGCGCTGGCATCCCTGCCTGCTTGCCGTTGCGCGAGAAGGCAGGGATGCCTGCGCTCCCAGGCTGCGTGCTGTAGATGAACTCAGTTCCTCGCGAGAAAATTGTTGCATATTTGTTAACTTCGTAGACCTGGTTTAGAACCTGTGCTATTGTTAGGGCGATGCGAGATGCGCGACGGTCGCAGCCCCCCGGTTCCTAACAGTTCGTGCAACGTGGCGAGTGCCCCTGATGGGTTGTTGGGATTAGACCTTTCAGATCTCATTACGAAGAGCCCGCCGAAGTCGGGGCTGCAACGTAGAGAGCAGGACGCGCATCGGAACGCACAGACCAATGGGTAGGATGGTAGTTCAATGAAGGCTGTGTCACTCCCCAGGCTCAAGGCCCTGTCAATATTCCTCGCCTTGGTTCTTACCTTCTCCGTCGTCTCCCCGGAGCCGGCTAACGGCAACTCGAAAGCGAAGAAGGCCGCCGGTAGAACCGTGAAAAAAGGCGCGAAGGCCAGATCGAAGTCGCAATCGGGGCGAACCACCGCGCGTCGTGGCGGATCGCGATCGGCAAAGTTGAACGCGCGCAATGCCAAGCGCGGCGGAAAGCTGTACGCGCGTGGCCGCGGCCGTCGAGGCCGGTCTCGCTGGCGCAGACAGGTAGCCTCGAGCGTTCACGGAGTGGGCGTCCACAATTTTCTAAGCCAATCCTGGACTCAGCCGCTGAGCCCCGCCGAGAAGACCCCTAGCGAGCCGGCATCGGCGAA
>JBGQGO010000715.1:0-2971 GCA_041497455.1 Blastocatellia bacterium
ACCAGCTTGGATCAAGATGTGACCGTTCGTTTGCGTGAGGCTGTTCTGGAACGTGTAAACCTGACCGCCAATCGTGATCGTCTCTGTATCGACGGCATTGTTCGAGAAACCGCCCGCGCCTACAGAAGTGAAGCGCGCATACCGCGCGCCACGGTCGATGCGCGTCTGCGGATCGGGTACGCCATGATCGAACACGTGGTCCGCGTGATTGGCGAGACTGTCGCGGCGAGTTGCAAGATCGCGAGGAAAATGACGCATGTTGCTTTTCCTTTACGCGCCGGGCAGATGGGTCTTCGCGTCATAGACCTGTTTGGTCATCCACTTGCGCACGGCTGAAACCGTGAGAGTGAGAACGGAACCGACTACGGCACCGACTGCGAGGGCGACGAGGCTCATGATGAACTCCTATTCGTGTGAAACCGATGTTGAAGAATGGCGTCCCGTCTCGTCTGTGCTTGTCTCGGATAGAACCGATGTTTGTTCGGTTCGAGATATGCGAGACATTCATCCAAGGCGGTCTGCCACTCCCGAAGAGAATGCGGCTGCGAAAGTCGCTGCTTGCACCATACGATCTTTTCAGAAAGAGGCGAGAAAGGTCTGAAGGTTCGTAAGCGCGGTCTGCACTTGTCCTGCTTTCAGGATGATGTCGGCCAGAACGGCGGCAAGCGCGGTCAATGCGGTCATGATAAGCTCCTATTTGCGGAGAATGTTAACGCTATTCGCCGCAGAAGTCTAGGCGGGCGGCTTCTGATCGGTCGTATTGTCCCCGCCCTTCTCGGCGCGGGCATTGCCCTGCGGAGCGGAAGGTGGCGGCGCACCACTACCGGGCGGCGGAAGTGCGGCCGGCCGAATAACCTCGTCCTCGGGATCATCAGGGTCGCGGAGCGGAAGGCCGAGCACGGAGCGAGCGTAGTTCACATCCTTCTGATCGAGATCGAGGATGCCGGCCGCGTGAAGCAAGCGGATCGTGTCCGCGATCTTCATACCCTCGAACTGGCCGTAGTCCTGCCAGATGAAACGCGGCATCAGCGCATCGATATCGCCAGTGAAGTTCAACTCAACGAGTTGCTTCACGACTTGGCGCATCAAAGATGCGGAGATTGCCTTTGAAACATCGTCAGCCATCTTGAAAAGAATACGAAGCTGCAAGAACGATTGGCTGTCGCCACCGCGTGAACTCTCCGTCTCCGCGCCAGTACCGAACAACGTGGACATTAAGATCGAACGAGCAATACCACCATTATGGAAGGCAAGTGCAGCGCCGTAGTCCGCGCGCCCCGAGCGCGTTGCTTCGATCAAGTCGATCTCGACGCCTTGCGGGATCAAGATTTCCGTCTTGCTCGCGAGGTTGCGCATGATCTGCTTCAACGTCTGCTTCATCTCTTCGGTTGCGCCGAGCGGATAACGCATCGCGGTCATCGGCGATCCCATACGCTCTAAGAACACGTTCCAAAAGTTGATGATGAATTTCTTCGCCCACCAAGAACGGTAAGCCGCCCGAAGAT
This sequence comes from Blastocatellia bacterium, assembly GCA_041497455.1. Taxonomy (GTDB): domain Bacteria; phylum Acidobacteriota; class Blastocatellia; order UBA7656; family UBA7656; genus Onstottus_A. The sequence continues at coordinate 1,506 of JBGQGO010000715.1, forward strand.
CAGGCTCGCCATATAAGTTTCCGAAGCGGCCATTGTACGTCCACAGCCACAATTTCTCGGGACCAAGTTCGATGTACGGCTCGAACGTGCCAGCTTGTGGTCCGATGAAATTCAGATTGAGTTGCCGAGCGCCGAGCCAGTTGCCGTGAACGTCGCTACGGATTTCAATCGTCGCAGGATCGCGGAATGCAATCTTCTGCAACGCGACGACTTGCTTACCGTTGTATGTGCAGCGCTCAAAAACTTTCTCGCCCATCGCGAAACCGAACTCCAGAGCGCTCAGCACATTCTCGAACACATCGTCAAGATCAATGCGCTTCAGAGCCCACGTCACGTAGTCCGCGACTTCCTTCGCTTGTGGTGTCTTGTTGGCCGGCGCGAGTTCCCACGTGCGTCCGCGAATGAGGATGCGTTTAAACGCGAGACAGGCTTTCACCATGTCATCGACGCGCATCTCTTTGTACGTGCGCCACCCGTGACGCCGCACGATCTCGTCCGTGGGAAGGAAGTACACGCCACCCTGACCGGGGCGCGTCAATGATGCGAGCAGACCATTGCTCACAACCATGTCCTCACCCTCGATTGCGCGGGGCCGGCCAATGGCTGCGGCGAGCTTCGTCATCCAACTCATGCGGGATTTCCTCTTTGAAGCGGAAGTATAACGAATGTCCGAAGTTTGTGCCAGTTTTTCGGACAAAGCCCTATAGGGAGAATTTTAAAACCGTAGTGTCTACGACAAAGTACCGGGGATTAACCATCTATCTCCATGAAAGTGCAGCTATAGTCCGCTCAGTCGCATAGAGACTTAACGGGTTCTCTCAATGGAAACAGGGGTTTACTTCACTCGATCCTCTTGATTTTCCTTAGACACTACGCCTACAGAAGTCACCTATAGGCGCGTGGTCCGTTCGAGGTAGTCAGCGGCCCGACGTAAGAGCCCTGGATCATCGCGTAAAGACCTATGGCGGTATTACAACGATGACATAACCATCCACGAAATTTCCCCGTTTGATGGTCGTGATCAAAACATAGGGAACGATGGCTTGTCCGCTGACAGATTTCACAATGAGACGGATATTTGCGCGTTGCGCGTTTCTGCCTTGACCTCAAAAAATATTCACGCTTGGTCTTAGGACGGCGGCGCTCAGCTTTAGCCGAAGCGACTTCGGCTTTGAGTTTTTCCATCATCATAGGTCCATGTCCATCTGCGGGCGATCATCTCCGACGACCATATCCTCTGGCACGATCAGCCCGGCCATCGCTGACGGCATGTAGCGCGGAGCGGTTCCCATCACGATCACGTCGAAGCGGTCGGGCGATGCGTCCTTGCCGAGCCGGTCCTTCATATCTTGCTTGCTCTCGACGACAATCTTCTCCTGCGTGTTATGGGTGTAACGAACGCTCGTGCCTTGCGCGATCAGTATCTCGTCATTCGGAAGCGGCAACAAACCCTGCTCCAACTGACG
>JBGQGO010000716.1:0-2968 GCA_041497455.1 Blastocatellia bacterium
CCGCATTCGCCCAGCTCACATCCGTGCTTTGTTCCGGTCAGCGCAAGGTCTTCGCGCAACACTTCGAGCAGAGTCTTGTGCGGCGCAAAAGCTACCTCGGTGGGTTCGCCGTTGAGCGTAAATTGAATGTGAGCTTTTTCTTTCTTCTTCCCAGCCATATCTCGCCTAATGATTTAAGCCCGAGAAGGACAAGATGGTTCGACATTGACAGCGGAGTCGGGGGTTTCTCAATGCACAGTGCGTGAGCGTTGGCGACGCGATATGTTACAGCTCCCTCGAAATGATCCGCCGTCGGGTTGAAGAGCGCAGTATATTACCCCTTGTGACCAAATTCAAGCGCATTATAATTCGCCATAACTGCGCCATCGGAGTAACAAGACCCAGCCCCCGGGCGCTCAGGCACGGGCCTCGCGGTGAGAGAAGCTCATACCTGTCGCCGCAGCTCAGCGAGAATCTTCGTTGCCCGTTTCAGATCCGTAGCAGGGGGAAGATCACCGGCTGTCGTAATGAGCACAGGTTGCAGCTCCGCAACCCGGCGATGAATTGACTCAAGGAAATCCTGGCCGGCTGACTCCGCCGAATCAAAGAACTCGATTGGCATCGCTACACCCAGAGCTTGTACTTTCGATTCAAGGATTCCTGTGGAAGAGTCGAACTCCAACCCACGCATCGTGGGGCAGAGCACACACTCCCACTCGCGATTGAAAAGCGCGTCCCTATTTGCGGCCACGGCGATGCTGTCGGTCAACAGAAGAACGGGCAATGCTCCGTAGAATCGAATAACATTGAAGGCCGGCGCCAGCAACGACGCCCACTCCTCGCATCTTTCAGCGGAAAGAGTCGGGAGAACCCGTTCAACTACTAAGATCAGATCGGCCCCCGCCTCCACAAATTTAGTGGAAATCTGGGAAGTGACGGACGCGGCAAACTCCATGACAGGCAGAGGAAGATCGAGCCTGGATCGGACTTCGCCGTGGCCCAGCCCAAAGAGACCCGACGCCAGCGTAAACGGGCCGGTCACGCCTGCCATCAAAACACATTGTTCTCGCAACGTCGACTTGAGCCGCCGAATTACCTCGCAGGCAACAGGGACCCTTCCTCTTTGTGCCATATCTTCAGGCGAATGCCAGCCTCCCTGAAGCCGGTCCAGATCCAGCGTGGGCCAACTGATGCGCGGCGGATGATCTTCACTCATCCACTCGAGCGTGCCGCCGAGTGCGTCTGCTTCGAGAGATGGATCGAAGTAGCAAGCGAGGCCCTCACACTGCAAGTAGCCGCGGATTTGCCTCAACGAGTTGGATATTTTGGTCGGATTGCTTAGGAAAGTCCGAAGAGATACGTTTTCCACTCGGCATCCAAGAGAGAAAACTATCGGCAAGAACAGAGGTCGAGCAGGCGCGATCCCCTGCAAGAGTCCTTTGATAACTTGACGTGGCGTCGGGTCTGCCATCACTCAGGGTCTGAAGATCGGGCCGGTGGGCCTGGCGTCCGGCCAGGAGCCATACCACTGCAAAATCTCCGGCGGCGGACTCTTCTTGTTCCACTCCTGATGGAATTCGTCGAAAGACTTGCCTCGCGCGAGGCGCGCCCGCCGCTCCTCGTCTCTCTGTTGTTTCGTCGTTTCCGGATCCAGCTTCCGTCGCTCAGGGTCATATGCTACGCGGTATATGTTCTGAGCGGTCCAATCCGAGATGATCTTCTTGCGCAGGTCTTCGAGTACCTCGCCGGGATCGCGTTCAAGCGGGTCGCCGTAGCCCGGGCCGCCGCCGCTGAATCCGAACAACAAATCTCCCTCTTCGTAAACCTGGGGCGTCCGCGCGATCAGCTCGTATTTCCATTCACCCTGGATCGTGCCTTTCTCCAGGATGTCGCGGAGATCAAAAGAGAGCTGCGAATCTCCTTGCTCCATTTTTTGCAGCAAGTCGGCCTTGCGAACGCTGATGCCGGGAATAGGAGCGGAGGCGTATCCACCGAACAACGGCTGGCTGAGAGGCACCTTGCTTCCATTGCCCATGCAGAGCGAGACCAGTTGCGGCGCCTTGTGAATCATCCACTGCTGCACACCTCCCGAACCACCCCGATGAAGGCCCGGACCGCACGAATCCTTCCAATGCTGCGAGAGGGTGACGGTCACGGGCAGCTCGCTCTCGACTTGCTCCGAGTCGGGGGCGCGGCCAAAGGCGCACCAAGCAAAACCGTAGGCGTCCATGCCATCCGCTAAAGCCCGGCCGCCCTGTCCCTGTGTATTGAGCGAGAAGGAGAGGACGTCGGATACCGCGAGATTCCACTGGGAGAGCCCGGCGCAAATCTGCGCCGTATGCTGGCTCCCTGGGGATGCCGCGACTTGCCGCCACAGCTCGCCGCTGGAGAACGTCATCTTGGCGAAAGCATTGTGTGTAGCGCAGCGCGCCTGCATGCCGATGTACACGCAGCAACTGGTCGCCGCCATCTTGTCCGGGTTCAGGATGATTCCGTCCGGAAAGATAAAGTCGATCGGCGCAAACGTCGAACTGCAAATGGGAAGGTCGTGGAAGACGTACTCGTACATGAAATTGGCGAGGTGCCCGACGACTGCTTGAGAATGAACGTTGTACGACGAAGGATTCTCCGGCGAGGTGCCGGTGAAGTCGAAGACTATCCGGCCTTCTTCTTTGATCAGGGTCAAGTAACAGGCGCGTACGAGCGCAGGCGTCCACCCGATCGCATCGTTGAAGACTACAGCACGGAACTTTCCATCGGGCAGGGATTTGATCTTCTTCCGCGCTCCGGCTTCGGCGGTGTCCGACATCTTGCGCATGAGCCCGACGAGGAAATCGGCGCCGCGCTTCTCGACCAACTCGAGCAGCCGGATGCGAACCCGGTCCGCGGTCGTGCATCGTGCGCGCAGATCGGAGATGAACATGGCCGGCGCGCGGAGCCCGTATACCGAATACATTTCGAGAAAGTCGTTGCGAAGCTCGAAGTTCTC
>JBGQGO010000717.1:0-2966 GCA_041497455.1 Blastocatellia bacterium
CGCTGCTCCTCTGTTCCCGCCAAGACGTTTAGTTCTTCGCCGCGGTAGACTATCTCTTCGTTTGTCGCGTTGGTCGGAAGCCCCAGCACTTGAAACGGATTCGGTTTATCGTCTTGAATCATATTTCATCCCTCACGTGACGCGAGCGTCACAGCGACTTCTTCAACGCTGCGAGGTTTTCCTTTGCTGACTTATTGCTCGAATCGAGCTTGACCGCCTCTTGCAGAATCTTGACCGCGTCGCGCCTCGATCCCTCGCCAAGCGAATCAACCTTCCATCCGCACATCATGCACAGCTCATCTTTATAAGGTCGCCAGAACTGTTGCAGGTTGGTTACGGAGAAACTCCCTTGTCTTCTCAGGTCGTCCATCACCTTGCTCACAATTTTCGCTTTGTGGGACTTGCCCGTTGGCTCAACGCCCCAACTCGTCGGACTAAAATCGAAAGACGAATCACCAAGACCCAGAAAGCTATCGCACACCGGACAGCGGGTGTCGATACACAGAGCCTTGTACGCGTAAGAGCTCTGATAGTCGTATTCATTTTGGAGTTCTTTGACGCTGGACAGGATTCTTCCGATCGCCTCGCCGAATTTTCGCTCGGCCTCCTGCGCGTCTTTCACCTCCTCGACCGCTTTGAGGTTGAGAACAACGGACAACTGACTTTCGATCTGCCGTTTGACATCCTTCGGCATCTTGTCCTTCAGCGCTTCGCGGAGGATCTTTTCGGCTTTTGTCCAATTCTCCGCGTCAAAAGCCTGCTTCAATTCGCCGCCGGTCTTGGCGTGCCCCAAAGCTTCAATCTGCTCCTGAATGGTCCTTCGCTCTTCCGCGTCATCGTCGAGCTCCAGAGATCTTTTCAAATCCGCCTCTGCCTGGTCGAAGAGATCCTTTTTGGCCGCCTCGATTCCGCGACGGAAATAGCCGAGCGATTGCATGTGGCGCGCGTCGCCTGCGTACTTCGATTTCGAAGGCACTTTCGCCGCGCTATTTATGCAGTCGTCAAACTTGTCCGCCTCCATCGCTACGTGCGCCTCGTTGAGACAGCGAACGTTCTCTCCCTCGACGATTATTTCCAGTTGCTGCGAAATAATCTCTCGTTCTTCCGGGTCGTCGTTAAGCTCAAGCGACTTGCGGATTTCTTTCTCGGCTTTGGGCAGGTCGTTCTTCTCTGCTGCTTGAATGGCGATGTGAAAGTGTGCAGCGGATTGCAAGCGGTGCGCGTCGCTCAGGTAATTCGACCGCGCTGAGACCTTCCGTGCTTTCGTTATGCACTGGTCGTATCGCTCCTCTCCGAAAGCTTCCTGCGCGCCCCTGAGATGGCGAAGGTTATCTTCTTCAGGCGCGAGTTCCTCCATCGTCTTCACAAACTCGTCAATCACCTCTTGATCACGCTCAAGCCTCTGAGCCTCGAGGCCGCGTTCGAGCGCTTGCCGGAACTTGCCGTCATTAGCCAGCGCGTTCCCATGATGGAAGCAGACAATTGCCCGCGCCTTCTGAATCTCATCTTTCTCAGTTGCGCGCTCTTCAACAGAATCGAGCACCTCGTATGCCTCTGTGAACTTCTTCTGCTCCATGCACTCGATAGCCGTGTTTAGCTGTTCCATCAGGACAGCCTGAGCTGATTCGCCGAGCAGTTTCTGGGCGTTCTCGTTTGCGGGGTTCCACGCGAGCGCCTCTCGGTATTCATTGATGGCTTGCTCGGGGTCGCCGCAGGTAAACCCTCTCAGCAGGAAATGCATCGATAGCGATTGATTCTCGGGAGTGTGTCCCCGAAGTTTGATACACAGCGCGACAAGCTGGTCAGCCACCGCGCAAGCGGGCTTCATCAGCTCTTGTATGCGCTCCGGGTCGTGCGTCAGGTACAGGTCGTAGCACCAGGCGTTGTACCATTCGAGGCTCGCCCGCAGTACGCGCTTGACTGGGATGTTGAGGTTGATAAAGGGCTCGAGTTTCTTGATTCCGCCTTCGTAGTTCTTCTGTATACCCTTCGGAAGCCGCTTGAAGGCCTCGGCGTCTTCGGCTGCCTTGTCGGCTTCACGCACGAGCGTGGCGCACCAATCGTCGAGAAGCTCTGACGCGGTCGTTTGCAGACGCTCAAGTCTCGCTTCATCAAAAGCGAGCTTGAAATGAAAGCCTTGTTCTTCGAGAGCGGCAAGCAAAACGTCGCGCCCGTCCTGGCATATGGCCAAACAGCGCAGGTGAACGACAGCCTGGTCGTAACGGTTGGCGGCAAAGTTGCGGCTACCCTGCGTGCTGTGCAGCGAGAGAATCCCGTGCAGCGATTCTTCAAGCAGCGCTTCCTGTTTTTCAAGTCCGAGATCTGAGCGCTCTACCGTTTCGCGCGACGTAGAGCGAGCCTGAGAGAAGTAGTGCCAGAACTTATCTGAACAGAGAAGCAGCGACCACAGCGCGGTGCCGATGACCCAATGATGAGGTTCTGCGTTGCCGTTTGCGAGACCGGCGAGCGCCTTCTCGCGGTAAAGGACTGCAAGACCGTGAAGGAAGCGCGCATCGGATTGACGGTCCGCCAACGCCTGCGCCCATTCGCTGCGAATCGTTTTGACCTTGCCGTCCAGCAAGCTCCGCCGTAGCGCGGGGCGCTCGTCGATGGCTTCGTGCAGGAAGCGATAGCGTCCGGGTGTCGCCGCACCGGTTGAGTCTCCTAAGAGCAAGCGTAACAGGCCGGCGCTCGCGACTTCCGATTCCAGGGCTCGCGCACACTCTTCTAACTGCTCAACGTTGATTTCACGCATGCTGCTTACCTCCTGTTCTCGACCTCTTCTCTCAGCCTTCGGATTCTCAATGCGCTCCGCGACCTAGACGCTTCAATCCCGGCCCTTACGCAGGCGCGTTTGTTCGGTCGCCAGCTCGTCCACTTCGGCGATGAATTCCTTGATGTCCTCCCGCGACCCGTCCAAGCCTTCGGCCTTGCGAGCGCGCTCCAACGCCCCGAGGTAATCTCCC
>JBGQGO010000718.1:0-2958 GCA_041497455.1 Blastocatellia bacterium
ATTAACAACTCAAATCACGTTTGGCGAAGCGCTGGCCGCGGCGCGCGAAGGCGTAATCACTCGCGAGATTGCTGCGACGCTGTTTCGCGCTCTCGGGGGCGAGGAACTCGACTCGCTGCTTGAGACCGCTGTCGAGGTGCGCGATCGAGTGAAAGATCGGCGCATTACTTATTCAAAGAAAGTCTTTATCCCGCTCACGAATCTGTGCCGCGATTACTGCGGCTACTGCACGTTTCGCAAAGACCCCGGCCAGCCCGGCGCGCGAACGATGACGCCCGATGAAGTGCTCGCCGTCGCTGAAGCCGGCGCGCGGCTCGGTTGCAAAGAAGCGCTGTTCAGCCTCGGCGACCGCCCCGAAGCCATCTTCCCCGAAATGCGTGAGACGCTTTCGCGGCTCGGCCATCGAACTACGCTTTCTTATCTCGCCGAGATGTGCGGGCGAGTGTTGAATGAAACCGGCTTGCTGCCGCACGCCAATCCCGGCTTGATGGGAAGAAGGGACCTGGAGACGCTGCGCCGGTTCAATCCGAGCATGGGACTGATGCTGGAAAGCACAAGCGAGCGATTGACGCTTCCGGGAATGGCTCACGACAATGCGCCGGATAAGCCGCCTTCGCTTCGTTTGAAGACGATCGAAGAAGCCGGCCGCTTGAAGATTCCGTTCACGACTGGAATTCTGATAGGCATCGGCGAGACGCTCGACGAGCGAGTCGATTCGCTGTTTGCGATACGCGAGCTTCACAAGCGTTATGGTCACATTCAGGAGGTGATCATACAAAACTTTCGCGCGAAGCCCGAAATCCCGATGCGCGATCATCCAGAGCCAGGCCAGACGGATCACGCTCGAACGATTGCAGTCGCCCGGCTCGTGCTTCGAGAGATGAACGTGCAAGCGCCGCCGAACCTGTCGGACGACGATTACCCTTTCTTGCTGAGAGCCGGCTTGAATGATTGGGGAGGGATCTCGCCGTTGACGCCGGACTTCATCAATCCCGAAAAGCCCTGGCCTCACATTGAGCGGCTAGCTGAACGTACCGCCGCCGCAGGCTTTGAGTTGGCCGAGCGGTTGAGCGTCTATCCCGAGTATGTTTATCGAGACGAGTTCATAGACGAGCAGCTTCGCCCACGCGTAGGGTCGATGGCTGACCGTGAAGGATTTGCGGCTTAGGTGGAGCGGGACTGCGAGTCCGCGATGAGGACAAAACGATGACCTGGCTATACCTGGTTCTGGCAATCTTGCTTGAAGTCTCGGGCACCACCTGCATGAAGCTGTCCGAGGGCTTCACCAAGATTGTGCCGTCCATTCTGCTCTTTGTGTTTTACACTTTGAGCTTCTGTATGCTCACTCTGGCGCTCAAAAAGTTCGACGTGAGCGTCGCTTACGCTGTGTGGTCTGGTGTAGGAACGGCGTTGATCGCGACGATCGGAGTGCTCTGGTTCAAGGAGCCGGCTACGGCGCTGAAGCTGATCTCACTCGGCTTGATCATCATCGGAGTCGTCGGATTGAACCTGAGCGGCGGAGCACACTAAATGGCTTAACGGAGAACCTGACATCGGCACATCTCCTTTTAAAGAAATGGCCGCGAGCCTTGCTCGACTTGGGCCGGACTTTCACCGCCGTGGCTGGGTACTCGGCACCAGCGGCAACTTCAGCGCGGTTCTTAGCCGCGAGCCATTGCGCCTGGCCATCACCTCGAGCAGCGTCGACAAAGGCGAGCTTACGGCTGATCACATTCTGCAAATCGATGCCGAAGGCAATGTGCTCGAAGGCAGCGGCCGGCCTTCGGCTGAAACGTTACTGCACCTTGCAGTAGTTCGTCTTCGCGAAGCTGGCGCTGTGTTGCACACCCATTCGGTTTGGAGCAATATTCTTTCCGACGCGTACTCCGCGGACGGCGGCTTGACTATCGAAGGATACGAGATGCTCAAAGGGCTTGAAGGCGTCTCGACCCACGAGCATCGCGAGTGGCTGCCGATCATCGAGAACTCCCAGGATATGACCAGGCTCGCGGAATCAGTTGAAGAAGCTCTGACGCAACATCCAAGCGCCCACGGGTTTCTGCTGCGCCGGCACGGGCTGTACACATGGGGCAAGGACGTCGCGCAAGCGAAGCGGCACGTCGAGATTCTTGAATTCTTGCTGGAAGTCCGAGGCCGCACGCATTGCGCGTAGCAATGAGGAAGTTCGGACGAATGTTGGTAGTTCGGCCTTCAGGCGGAAGCTTGTAGCACAACGACTGGCCTGCGATCAGGTACAAACTTCCGCCTGAAGGCCGAACTACGAACTCTTTCTAAGGAGGAGCAATGGCTATCGTAACAATCCCCGCCGAGAATCGAACACTTCGCGATCATGAAGCTATCACTGGCTATCTGGCTGGCATCGGGATCGATTACGAGCGATGGGATTCGTCGCGCCTGATTGCTCCCAACGCTCCAGCGGAAGAAGTCCTCGCTGCTTACTCGAGCGAGATTGAAGCGCTCAAAGCGCGAGGCGGCTACGTCACTGCGGACGTGATCGACGTGAATTCCCAGACGCCCGGTCTCGATGCCATGCTGGCGAAGTTCAATCGCGAGCACTGGCACGACGAAGACGAAGTGCGCTTCATCATTCACGGCCGGGGCGTGTTTCACATCCATCCGCGCGAGGGCGCCGTCATTGCCATCGAGGTGGAAGCCGGCGATCTTATTCGCGTCCCGCGAGGCACCTGGCACTGGTTCAATCTGTGCGAGACCCGCGAGATCAGGGCGATCCGCCTGTTTCAAGATCCGGCCGGCTGGGCGCCGAACTACACCGGGACCGGAGTGGACAGCAACTATCAACCTGTTTGTTTTGGAGCTTCGTATCTTCCCGCGCAGAGCTCGGTGAGTTAGCTGCCTGTGCGGGCGTCAAATTTGGACTGCGGCGGCAAGTCTTCGCGACGCCGCTTTCCTTTTCACGGTTCTGAGAATCACAAAGGA
>JBGQGO010000719.1:0-2952 GCA_041497455.1 Blastocatellia bacterium
CACCGCACGCCCGTGTAAGAACGATCGCGGATATGTTCCCCATACGCGATTCAGCGCCTTCTCGATCACCGTGAACATCCAGGAGGTCGCCCACAACATTACGACGAGACAGCTCACGATGATGCCGGTCGAGATGGTCGATATGGAATCGAGGTTCTTGCTGACGAACGTTTGAGCTCCCGGCAAGAACGCCAGCACCTGCCCGATGACGTACTTTTCGACCGTCTGCTGACCGAACAAACGGTTACCGATCGCAAGCAGGACGAGGAGCGAAGGAAACAGCGCGAGCATCGAGAAGTACGAGACCGCAGCCGCGGCAGTCGTCAGGTCGTTGTCCATGAACGACATAAAACTGCGAGTCGCGATTCGGCTTCTGTGAGTCCTTGTAGGCATCTGCCTCGATGATTCTAAGTGCTCAAATGATCAAAGGCAAAGAAGGGGGAAAGTCCGTAGTCCGTAGTCAGTAGTCCGTAGCTCGTTGGGCCACGGGCTACGGACTACTGACCACGGACTACTGACTACTATGTTAGAATCGCCGCCGCGATGCAGACATTCGATGTAGCCATCGTCGGAGCCGGAGTGATGGGCGCGGCGGCCGCGTGCGAGCTCGCGCGCGAGGGAGCCAGCGTTGCTCTGGTCGATCAATCCGCGCTGCCCAATCCGCGAGCCGCGTCGGTAGATCACTCGAAGGTGTTTCGATTCGCCTATCCGGATCCGTTTTACGTGAAGCTCGCAGTTGACGCGCTGAAGCGTTGGCGCGAGATCGAATCAGAGACCGCCACGCGGCTGCTCACTCAAACGGGAGCGCTGCTGATCGGCAAGCGCGAGCCCTCTTTTGAAACTGAATGCTACGAGGCGCTGCGCTCGCTGGGGCTCGAAAGCGAGAAGCTCGACAGCCGCCAGGCCAGCGCGCGATTTCCCCAATTCAACCGCAGCGCGTTCGCTTTTGGCGTCTATGATCCAAGCGGCGCGATCTTGCACGCGGAAACAGCCGTGCGCGTTTTGATCGACCTTGCGCGGCAGCGAGGCGTTGAGATCGTCGAAGACGAGCGGGTCATCGAGGTCAAACAAGCTGCGGGGTCTCGCGTATCGATTGTCACCGACTCCGGCTGCGAGATCGAGTGCGAACGCGCGATGATTGCCTCGGGTTCGTGGTCGCGCAAGCTGCTTCCCTTTCTCGAGGACAAGCTCACGACCACCCGTCAGGAGCTTGTTTATTTCGAGCCGAGGCCCGAGCAATCGAACTCTTCTTATCTGAGCTTCGAGCCAAACCGCTTCCCAATCTTCCTCGAGCTTGAAAGCGGCTTCTACGGTTTTCCGATTCATCATGCCGGAGCGATGAAAATCGCCAACCATCACAAGGGCGCCGAAGTTGACCCCGATTCAGCAGAGGAAGAGGTCGGCGAAGATTTCATCGAACGCTGCCGCGCGTTTTTTTCCGAGTTCATACCTGGTCTCGCGGATGCGCGAGTCCGTGAGGCGCGAGTGTGCGTCTACAACAACACGCCCGACGACGATTTCATCATCGACTGGCAACCGGAGCTTGACGGGGTGCTGGTGGTGACGGGCTTCTCCGGCCACGGCTTCAAGTTTGGGCCGACCATCGGACGCATCGCGGCGGAGCTTCTGATGACGGGCCGCACGTCTTTCGACATTGACCGCTTTCGTCTAACGCGATTCAATAACAAGTAGAGGTGAACACATGACAGCCTTATCGGGTGGGGTGGCGGTGATCCAACGTGGCGGACTCACGCAGACAGAGGGCACGAGACGTTATCGCGTTCCCATCTCGCGAGCGATCGGCGCGCGTGACATCGCGCAATTCGTGAACGTTTACTCCGAAGGTGTCTCGTCCGCGCGCCGCAATCCCGTCGGCGAAGAAGTGATCTACGTTGTGAACGGCTCGGGCACCTGTTACATCGACGGATACAGCTACGCGCTTGCGCCGGGCACCGCGGTCTATATTCCACCGGGAAGCGTCTACCAGATCGAGAACCTGGACGACAGAGGACGCGGCGTGAGCGATCTCGAGATAGTCAGCGTCTGTTGCCCGGAGGATGAAGACGCGGAAGTTGGAATTCACCCCGTCGTTCGCGCGCCGCAGGACACGAAACCGTTTCGCACGGTGCGTGAGAGTGAGGTTGAAGCGACCCCCGCAGGGGACCGCACGTTCAAGCTTCTGGTGAATCAAGACATCGGCGCGCACCGCGTAACGCAATTCGTCGGAATGATCCCGCCTGGCCGCGCGCCGATGCACCATCACACTTACGAAGAAGCGATCTACATAATCGAAGGCGAGGGCTGCGTACATACCGAAGACGGCGACGCCACTTTCAAGGCGGGATCCAGCATCTATCTCCCGCGGCTTGTGAAGCACAGTCTCGAAAACACCGGCTCAACCAGCATTCGTTTGCTCGGGGTGTTTCATCCTTCGGGCAGTCCGGCCTCGCGCTACGATGATTAGGATGAGGTTATGCGAATGAAGAAGCTGCTGCTCACAGCCTTCGAACCGTTTGGCGGTGAGGGCCTAAACCCCTCACTCGAAACTGCCCGTCAGATGGAGAAGATCAACTTTCCCGATGCGCTCGTTCGCGTCGCCGAGCTCCCCGTGGATCGATACCGCGCGGTCGCAATAGCGCTCGAACTCATCCGCGCGGGGCATCCCGATATCGTGATCATGCTTGGAGAAGCAGGAGCCCGATATCGGATCAATCCCGAGCGCGTCGCGATCAACGTCGATGACTTTCGCATCCCTGACAACGCGGGCAATCAGCCTAAGGACGAACCCATCATCGAAGGCGGACCTGTTGGATATTTCTCAACTCTTCCGGTTCGCGCGATCGCCGGCCGGATCATCAAGGCGCACATTCCGGCGGCGATCTCAAACAGCGCCGGCGCGCATTTGTGCAACAGGCTCTTCTACAGCGTGATGCACACGATCAGCGTCGAAGG
>JBGQGO010000720.1:0-2951 GCA_041497455.1 Blastocatellia bacterium
CCCTGGGAATCCCTGGCCGAAGCCCGCGCCCGCCGCCGCGCCCGCGCCAACACCAGCGTGGCCGAAGCGATCGTAGCGCTCGCGAAGCTCCGCTTGCGAGAGCACCTGATACGCTTCGTTCAACTCCTTGAAGCGCTCCTCCGCCTGGTGGTCGCCGGGATTCTTGTCGGGATGGTATTTGAGCGCGAGGCGCCGGTATGCCTGTTTCAGCTCTTGATCATTCGCCTCGCGGCGAACTTCCAGCACCTCGTAGTAGTCGCGTTTGCTGCTCAAGTGTGGTTCCTAGTTTCTGGTTTCTGGTTTCTGGTTTGGTTGCCAGCTCCGTAACCCGGAACTAGAAACTAGAAACCAGAAACTAACGAGCAGCGGATTATAGCAAACTCTACAACACCTCGGACAACGGCGCGGTGTCTTCTTCCTTTTCTTTTTCCGAAGGACCCGATGCAAGACCGGTCGGCCGGAACATTGCGTCGGTGATCAGGCGAGCCGCTCTTTCGAGTTGCTCCAGCGTGTAACGCACCTCGGAGGCGTCCTCCGACGAGAACGTGTCGCGCGCGTGTTCGACCGTGTTACGCACGAACTCCTGGTCGTCGGACGTGAGCATCCACCCGAACTCGCCGAAAGAACGCACGGTGTTCTGGAGCAAGCCTTCCAGTCGATTTCGCGCGATGATGATCTCCCTCATCCGGCGGTCGGTCTCGACGTTACGATTCGCCTCCTCGATCAGGTCGTATATCTCAGAGGCCGACAGTCCTGACGACGGGGTTATTCGCATCGCCTGTTCGAGTCCGGTCATCTTGTCGCGCGCCGAGACAGAGACGATGCCGTCGGCGTCCACCTCGAAAGTGACTTCGACCTGAGGCAAGCCGCGAGGCGCGGCCGGTATGCCTACAAGCTCGAATCGCGCGAGGCTGCGGTTGCCAGCCGCGATGTCGCGCTCGCCTTGCAGAACGTGCACTTCCACGACTTGCTGATTGTCGGCGACCGTTGTGAACACCAGGCTCTTCTTGGTCGGTATGGTGGAGTTGCGATCCAGAAGCTTGGTGAACAGTCCGCCCCGCGTTTCGATGCCCAGCGACAGAGGGATCACGTCGAGCAGTATCAAGTCCTTCACATCACCCGCGAGCACGCCGACTTGAATCGCGGCGCCGATAGCGACGACTTCGTCTGGGTTGATCTCGATGGAAGGCTCGCGCTTAAAGATGTCGCGCACGCGGTGGATGATGATCGGCGAGCGAGTCTGGCCGCCAACCAGCAGCACCTTTGTGATCTGTTCCGGAGTGAGCTTCGCGTCTGCAATCGCTTTCTGGCAAGGTTCGATCGTGCGCTCGACCAGGTCGATGACAAGCTCTTCAAACTTCGTTCGACTGAGCGTCTTGTTGAAGTGCTTCGGACCGGTTGGATCAGCGGCGATGAACGGCAGGTTCAGTTGAGACTCAGTCGTGGTGGAAAGCTCGCACTTGGCGCGCTCGGCTGCTTCCTTCAGCCGTTGGAGCGCAAGTCTGTCTGGACGCAGATCGATTCCGGTTTCCTGTTTGAAGGTCTCGATCATCCAGTCGACTATGCGCTGGTCGAAATCTTCGCCGCCGAGAAACGAGTCACCGCAAGTCGACAGCACTTCGAAGACGCCGTCGGCCATCTCCATTATCGAGATATCGAACGTGCCGCCGCCCAGATCGAACACGGCGATCCGCTCGTTCTCGCGTTTGCCGAGCCCGTAAGCGAGCGCGGCGGCCGTCGGCTCATTGATGATGCGCTGAACGGTCAACCCGGCGATCTTTCCCGCGTCCTTTGTAGCTTGCCGCTGAATGTCGTCGAAGTAAGCGGGCACGGTAATGATAGCTTCAGTGACTTCATCGCCGAGGAATTCTTCGGCAGCCAGCTTCAGGCGCTGAAGCAGGATCGCGGAGATCTCTGGTGGGGAATAATCCCTTCCACGCACCCGCACGCGGCAGTCCCCGTTCGCCGCGTCGGTGATTTCGTACGAGGAGACCTGGCAAGCTCGCTGAACTTCAGCCGAGTCGAACTTGCGGCCCATCAACCGCTTGACCGCGTAGATCGTATTAGCGGAGTTCGTTATGGCCTGGCGCTTGGCTATCTGGCCTATCAATCGCTCGCCCTTCTCAGTGAAAGCGACTACCGACGGGGTGGTTCGCCCACCTTCCTTGTTTGGAACTATCTGTGTGACGCCGCCTTCCAGTATCGCCACGCACGAGTTCGTTGTGCCGAGGTCTATTCCGATAACTTTGCCCATGAGACGTGCCTCCTTCTCCTATCCACTCAAAACCGAGAAGGTAAAAGGGGTCTGATTAATCGATAGGGGCGGAGGGGGTCACATTGCCGATTGCCGATTTGTGATTTCGAACTCCCGAAACGCTTCAATCGCCAATCGGCAATTTGAAATCGGCAATTACTTGTCGGGGCTGGAGGCGACCTTCACTTTGGCGGGGCGCAGCAACCGGTCACCGATCCTGTATCCTCGCTGAAACTCCTGGATCACAGTGTTCTCTTTGTGTTTGTCGGTCGCTTCCGTCGTCACCGCTTCGTGAACGTGGGGATCGAAAGTTTGTCCGACTGCTTCAACCGCCTCGAGACCGAACTTCGATAACGCGTCCTTGAATTGCTTGTGTATCAATTCGACGCCGTGCCGCAACGCTTCGGCGTCGCCCTCGCTCGTCTCCAAGCTGGACAGCGCCCGCTCGAAGTTGTCGACGACAGGGAGAAACTGCAGCAGTACGTCGTCACGCCCGTGCTGATAGAGTTCGCTGCGTTCGCGCTCTACGCGCTTGCGGTAATTCTCGAACTCAGCCTGCCGCCTGAGCAGTTTGTCATATAACGAAGCCTTCTCAGCAGTAAGCGCATCGATCTGGGCTTGTAGCTGAGCGACGGGGTCCTGCCGAGCGTCGGCCGGATCAGCAGGGTCTTCGGCTTCTTCTTCCGATGGGCCGACG
>JBGQGO010000721.1:0-2947 GCA_041497455.1 Blastocatellia bacterium
ACGAGCGAACCGTCTTTTCGTACGTAGAATTTCTCGATCAGCGCCGCCCGAGTTTCTCCAGCCCACAGCCGCTCCATGCTGTTGAGACTCAAGTCGATGTCTTCAGGGCGCGTGACATCTGCGACTGTCATCTCGAGTAGTTCGGTCTGAGTGTACGCGAGAAGGTCACAGAACCTCTGGTTTACCATCAGCAGTTTGCCATCACGAGTCGCCTGGACGATTCCGATGGCGGCCTGTTCGAATATCGCCCGGAACCGTTGCTCACTTTCCTGAAGCGCCTCCACGGCTTGCTTCTGATCTGTGACGTCGGCAATAACCGCCATGGTTCCGGTGTAATTCCCCTTGCTGTCGCGTAGGCCGCCGGTTGAGAGGCTTATGTTGATAAGGGAACCATCCTTCTTCAAACGAAGCGCCTCTCTCACAATGAACCCCTGGCTTAGAGCCGCCTGCTCCCGTATGCCGCGATACTCCTCGAGTTTGTCCTCGGGCAATACGGGATTGGGACCGCCAATGACCTCGTGTGCGCTCCAACCAAATATGCGCTCGGCGGCACGGTTCCACGTTTTGATATTGCCATCCGTGGTGACTGCGACTATGGCAAGCGGCGAAGCGTCGATTATCCCTTCCAGGGTTTCGCTCGTCTCCGCCAGTCCCTTACGCGCTCGTTGGCTTTCGGCGGTGAAAATGCTAATCAACAGGGCAACGGGAATAAACAAAAAGGCCGGTAGCGCAGCCCGTGAGTCAAAGGGGCCTATCGTGTGCAACGGAGGAAAGAAAAAGTAGTCACTGAGAACGGCGCTTAAGATGGTCGCCACCAGTCCGGGACCGTGGCCACCTCGCCACGCGCTGAGCATCACCGCAATGATGAAGAACAGAAATATGCTGCGCTGGATCAGCGGCCCCAGCGACCACGTAAGCATCACCGCGGCGATGACGGACAATACGGCGATCGCATAGCTTAGGAGTGAGGATTGGAGTGTCTTTAGCATACTTCACGCTCCTGCTCTCGAAGCATCGCTCTGGTTAGCCGCCTTACCGGGCGAGGGGGCAATAACTATTGCCCGGATCGCTTCAGGCTTCCAAAGTCGTAAGATCGGACCCGCTGGGGAAGCGGCCCGGTCTGGCTACTGCGCGCCGACCCGGTAGGGCAATTTGTTACCGAACGAGCGCTGATGCCAGAACTCTTTAGCCATACTGGCATAGCCATACTGACATAGCCATACTGGCAAGTATAGGGTACTGTTTGGCGCGCGGGACGACTATGACTGCCGTCACGCGTTGATGTGACGGCTGTCACGTCGGCGATGCGACCTCGGGATCGCTGTGGTTTTCTTGACCGTTGGCTTCTAGAAGGCAGACGACTTCGTAAGGGCCGCCAGTCGAGCAAATAAGCCTTACCCCTTCGTGCTTCGGGTTAAGCGCAGGAGCGATAGACTCCAGCAGGACGTCACGCGAATTCCAGGCGCACCGGGCGCGGGATTATTCCTGCGTCGTGAGCGCGCTCGAGCAAGAGTCTTACAGCTTCGCGGCCTCTGTCGCCGTAGTCAATCGTGTAGTCGTTCACGTACATCCCGACAAACTTATCGGTCAGAGACTCCGCCATCCCGCGGCCATACTTCATCGAATGGCGCACCGCGACCTCGCGGTTCTCTAACCCGTACTCGATCGACTCGCGCAGCAGCTTCGATACCTTTGCGATAAGCTCCGGACCCAGTGACTTCCTGATCGCGTTGCCGCCAAGCGGGAGAGGCAGGCCCGTCTCCGACATCCACCACTCGCCGAGGTCGATCACCTTGTTGAACCCGCGCGCCGAGTAAGTCAACTGGCCTTCATGAATTAGCAGGCCAGCGTCTACCTCGCCGCGCTCGACCGCGTCCATGATTTGATCGAATGGAACAACGACCGTCTTCACGTCGCCCACGCACAGCCGCAACGTGAGATAAGCCGTAGTCATCAGCCCCGGCACGGCGATCGTCGCGCCTCGAAGCTCGTCGAGGCTCATCGGCTCGCGCGAGATCACCAGCGGGCCGTAGTCATCGCCCATCGAAGCTCCCGACGTCAGCAGCGCGTACTGATCGAGCACGTATGCGTACGCGTGAATCGAGACGGCGGTCACGTCCAGCTCGGCGTTCATGGCGCGCCGGTTCAGCGTTTCGATGTCTTGAATGACGTGGCTGAAAGTTAAGCCTTCGGTGTCGATCTTGTCGGCGGCCAGCGCGTAAAACATGAACGCGTCGTCCGGGTCCGGGCTGTGTCCGAGTGTGATCTCTCTTTTTTCCATAGTTTTCTTGTGTCGCTGTGGCTCACTATTTGGAGTCCGCGCTGGACCATAGGCCGGCTGGCCTTCGCGCTGCTATAACCCGAGTTCTGTCTTAACGTCTTCGCGCGAAACAGAAGGCTCGTCAGCGCTTTCTTGCTTTGCGACGCGCAGATCGCGCAGGTCTTCCAGATCGGCCAGCAACTCTTGAAGAGCGATGAACTCCTCATAGAACAGAACGCCGCTTGAATTCGATCTCATATCTCACCCAGAGCACCCACCTCTTATATCTCTTGCGAAGCCGGATTAGTCTATAGCAACCTTTGAGGCTCAGGCAATCTATGGAACAATGGAGACACCATGACATTGATTGAACGAGTCAACGCGCGGGAGATTCTGGATTCTCGCGGAAACCCGACGGTCGAAGCGGAGGTCACGCTTGCCAGCGGGATCATCGGCCGCGCGGCTGTTCCCTCGGGCGCTTCCACCGGCGAGAACGAAGCGCTCGAGATGCGCGACGCCGATAAGAAACGTTACGGTGGAAAAGGCGTCCTCAAAGCAGTCGCCAACATCAACGGCGCAATCTCGAAAGCGGTCATCGGCCGCGATGCGCTCATGCAAGCCGACATCGACCTGGCGATGCTTGCTGCCGACTCAACACCGAACAAACGCAAGCTCGGCGCGAACGCG
>JBGQGO010000722.1:0-2946 GCA_041497455.1 Blastocatellia bacterium
ATTTTCTGGTGAAGGAGGAAGCTTTGATTATCACCGCGAAACCGCGCGGCTTTCGGGGCTGGCTCGATGGTTCGATTACTCGGCGAGTTTCGGGCACAGCACGACCGACGGGCGAGTCCCCAACAGTGACTACATCAACCGCTCGGCCTCTTCGAATCTGGGCTTTCGTTTCGCTCCGGCGGCGGAACTGAGAATTACATCGCGGTGGAATAGCAGCACGCTGGGGGTTCCGGGCCCGACCGGGATATTGTTTTCGGACCCCGATGCGCGGCAAAAGCATCACGACCTGGCGCTCGCGGCTACGCTGAACATCAAAACGGCCAGCCGGCTTCAGCAGTTGGTGCGATTCATCTACTCGGAGTTCGATACGGACAACATCGACCCGGTCGCGCAGGACCTGACCATGCCAGGCACGCCGCCGCTTCCGCCCTTCTCGTTCGGCGCGGACTTCGCGTCCGCCTTCAAGGACCACCAAAAGCGCAGAGGCGTTCATTACCAAGCAGTCGCCGCGATCAACAACTCCAACTTGCTGACCGCCGGACTAGACTTCGAGCACGAGTCGGCAGTAATTGACAGCAGCGATGATTTGTCGCGCGCTCGCGTATCGCCCGCAAGAAACAATCTGGGGTTCTACGTTCAGGACCAGGCGGCGTGGCGAGAGCGGCTATTTCTGACAGCGGGGGTGCGCATCGAGAACAACACAGGCAAGGTGCCCGATGATTTGAGAAGCGTGCTCCAGTCTCTGGGATCGAGCGCGCCGTCGGGTGATGTCGGATTCGGATTGACCGCCAATCCAAAGATCGCCGTTTCGTTGCTCGCGCGCCGGCATAGAGACAATGCGGCGAGCGGCGCGACCAGATTCAAAGCTAGTTTCGGCACCGGTATCAAAGAGCCAACGCTCGACGAAGCCTTCGGCCCCAGCATATTCGCTCTCGGCAATCCCGGTCTTGATCCGGAGCGGACCGTTAGCTTCGATGCGGGCGTTGTGCAGGAGTTTTTTACTCGCCGGCTCAGCGTGGACCTGACGTACTTTGACAATCGGTTTCGCAACCTGATCATCTTCGAGTCAACCGCTGCGTCCGAGCCAATACGGCTGGCGAATGGAACGTTGACGAACTTCATCAACGCCGATCGAGCATCGGGCCGCGGCGTTGAGTTAAGCGCGAGCGCACGGCCCGGGGGGCCCCTATCGCGGTTGCGCTTGTCGGGCAGCTACACGTTCCTGCGCTCGCGGCTTGATCGCGCGGCTGATGTGCTCACCTTTCCTCCGCCGACTTTCGATGGCGTGTTCGTGCCCAACCCCGAGCTGGGGCTGCCGCTATTGCGAAGGCCGAGGCATTCGGGGGCGTTCGAGGCGACTTGGGTTGAACAGCGATTCGATGTAACCGTTGATGGGTCAATTGTCGGCAAGCGGCGAGACTTCATTCCTTTTCCTTTTGCGAAGTTCGACTTGTCTGGTAAACCGATTTTCAGCGATGGCTACGCTACGCTCAACGCGGCCGGCTCATTTCACCTGAATCACTCAGTGAGCCTTTTCGTGCGCGTTGAGAACCTGTTGAATCAAGGCTATCAAGAGGTGCTTGGCTTTCCTGCTTACCGTCTGAACTTCACCGCGGGTCTGCGGTTAAGGGTGGGAGGAAACAAGTGAGAGGGCGCGGCTCACCTGTGAGCCGGGCAGCCTGGCCGAGGTTAGAATCTCGCGCAGCTACTAGGCTGTTTGACTTCGAGCGCCTTCGCGCTTGAGCATTCGCTGATACATCTCGCGCAGGCGGAGGGCTAGTTCCAACCGCTTGCGCGAGAGGCCCATCAGTTTCTTGTTGCCCCGCTGACGGGCAGCTTCGAACGCCGCGCGAAGAGACTTGATGTCGTCCTCTTGCGCTCGCAGTCGCTCTATGAAGTACTCCTCGGGCATACCCGAAACAACCTAATCACTCGATTTGTGTTGAACTGAGGGGGAGGCCAAACAGTTCCAACTTCTATCGTCCATTGTTTTGGGGCGACTTTTTTCAGCCGTCATTATACCTGACGGTCTCTCGTGTGAAAACATCAAACAGCGTTATCAAAACTCGCGTTGCTCGTTGCTGGGCCGCTTCTTTTCAGTCTCGCTCACGCTGTTGACCGGAACTGCGTAACCGTCGTTGCTGCGCTTCGGGACGCCCAACTTCTTAAGCAAGGGCGCCGAAGGTAAGCCGGTTTGGGACAGTCCGTTCTTAGCTTGAAACTGCTTCATCGCGTCGATGGTGGCATCGTCGTATAGCCCCGAAGCAGGACCGTCCAAGTAACCGGCTTTGATGAGGGCGTTTTGTATCTCCGTCACGCGTTCGGCCGGGATGCCGGGCGCGGGCCGGGGAGCAGCAGACGCGACTATTGGCTGAGGCTCGTATCTAGTGCGGCTGCGCCCGCGCGAGCGCGCCAGGCGACGGCCGCGCTTCCCGCGAACTGCGAGGGTTTTGCGCCCGCGCTTCTCGCGGCTCGAGAGGGCGCGGCTCGGGCGACCACGGCGCGCGTCTCGCTTGACGCGGCTACGAGAAGATGCGCCCTTGGAACGGGACTTCTTGGCATAGGCTACGTCGGCGCTTACAAGCGTCATCAACAACGCCAACGTTAAAATGAAGGCCCAACTTCGCCGCATGGAGCAGTCCTCTCTTTTTGAAACAACTGCGGGAGAATTCCTGGTGCACTGCAAGGCTGGGGCGAGCCCGGTGCAGGATTATATCACTAATATCTAAGCTGGCCACAAGACGAAATGTTCGCGTTAGTCTTGTTCTGCGCTTTCATGATTTAATGAGACAACGCACAACTGGAGGAGAGATGAAGGTAATCATCATAGGCGATGTTGTCGGCAAGCCCGGCCGCAAGATCCTCGCCGCGACGTTGAAGAGATTGAAAGAGCAACACGAAGCCGAGTTTGTGGTGGCCAATGTCGAGAACGCCGCGGAGGGCGCC
>JBGQGO010000723.1:0-2932 GCA_041497455.1 Blastocatellia bacterium
CGCAGCCCACGCCTGTTCATGTCAAGAAGGTCATACCTGGCGGCACTGATTTCACGGCGACGCTCAGCACCATCCAGGAGGGAAAGCGCTACCAGTTGACCGTTACAAGCAACCCCGCGCTCAAGGCCGGCCACTATGTGCAAACCGTCAAGGTGGTGACCGACAGTACGGCTCAGCCCGAGGTGGCAATTGAGCTGGACCTGACCGTTTACCCTAAGGTGTTCGCTTCACCGGCGTCGATCATAATGCCGCCGCTGGCGGTTACCAGCGACCTATCAACCATCACCTGGCCCATGATCTTCGTGCGAAAGCTCAGAGAGCACGGGTTCCAGATCAAGAGCTACACTTCGACACTTCCCTTCCTCAAGCTCGAGTTGATGACTGAGACTGAGGGCCAGGTGTATAGGATTCGGCTAACGCTGGACACCGCTAAGATCAAGCCGGGCGAGTTCAAGGGGACGATTCACATCGAGACTAACGACCCCGATGTTCCAGTCGTCGACGTCCCGGTTCAGGGTTCCTTCAAGTAGTCACGAACAGTCTCTCATCGCAGGGCACCGCGGACGCGGTGGCCCTCCCTAAACCACCAAATCACTCACGGCTTTCAGCAAAGCGTGTCAAGAACGCGCGCGTTCGTTCGGGGATGTCTCTGGCTGAAAGCAGATCGGAGATCACCGCAACGCTGTCGGCCCCTGCTTCGATAACCGAAGAAGCGGTTTGGAACGTGATGCCTCCGATCGCGACAAGCGGCTTCGATATGCGCCCTTTTATCTCGCTGACAGTTTCAAGCCCAACGATCGGGTTCGGCCTGTCCTTTGTGAATGTCTGAAAGATGGGTCCGATCGCGACGTAGTCGACAGGCGCCAAATCGGCTGCCAGAGCCTGTTCCAGGGTATGAGTCGAAAAGCCGATTATGCGGCTCTCACCAAGCAACGACCTCGCTCTTTCAGGCGGCAGGTCATCCTGTCCGAGATGAACGCCATCAGCCTTGACGGCTATTGCGATATCCACGCGGTCGTTGATTATGATCTGAACGCCAACCATCCGCGCTATCAACATTGCTTCGAGCGCGGCCTGGTAGAACTCGCGCGGCGAGGCGCGCTTCTCACGCAACTGAATCAGCGACGCTCCTCCGGCGGCGAGCAGTTCAACCTGTTCGGCGTGTGATAACCCGCTGATTAGGGTGTCGGTGATTGGATAGATCTTCGGAAGCGTGAAAGACATTGACTCACTCTTGGCGTCCGTGAGTAGCATCTGATGGGCGTGCTGTAACTTGTCTTCGAACATCGTTTCCAGGACGCGCTCCAGTTCTTCGTAACCTGCATCATCTGTCCGGAATTGAACCTGAATGATTTTCCATTTTGCCGAAGGCATCTCCAAGCGAAGACTTTGCTTACTCAAGGTGGCAGTCTTGACTTCAAAGTGCCCACACAATCGCGTGTCGTCGCTTTCAATAAAGAGTTAAGCCCGTCTTCAGCGCCGCGCGTCCAAAACCAGGCTCACTGGCTGGCCAACGCGGATTGTGCCGGTTTGCACCACCGTTCCATAGACGCCCGCGTTGTTCTTGTTCAGTCGCACGACTGTCTTCAGCACCCGCGCGTCTTGTGTGCCCGTGTCCGGATCGAGGTTGATCATCATACATCGCACGTCGCGCACCGTCACGCTCACGGCTGGCCTTGGCTCCCTGTCGCCGAACACCAGTGTCCCGCCAACCCACCCATCCTCGAGAAACGGCTCGGGATTGCCAGTCTCAAGCACAATGTTGGCTCGGAACCGCCGGCGATCGAGATCCACTCCCGCCTCGCGACCGATGCCGGCAATGGTCGCCAGGCTAATCACCGATACCGACGCATCATCGAATATCCCGTGCTTGAGCTTCATCAATTCCACGCTGCTGCCACTACGCTCGGCAACCTCGCTCTGGAGTTCTGCGCTGCGCAGCTCGACGTGCGTTCCGGCGGGCGTGCGTACGTGAGTTGGCAGGGGCTCGCCGGTGCTCTCGTCGAGACCGAAAGGGTGATACAGGAGGAGTTCAGCGAGGCGGCTTGCCGTAAGCCACGGGAAGCCGCTGTCGTCTCCCAAGCGCCGGAAAGCGAAGCGCCGATCACCATCGAGACCGTGCCACCCGAGAAATGCCGACTGCCATCGACTTGACGGGATACCGCACAAGTTCGCGGACATGCCCGAGTTGATTCATCATACAGTCACTATACGTCACGCCGTGGCAAGCCGCCGAACGTTGTATTGAGCTGCAAGCATCCTGAGCTGGGCCGAAGGCCCAGCGATGGTGCTTGTCAGCTCCAATACTGAGTTCGGAGGCGATCTCCGTCCGGCCATCGATGTCCCGCTCTTCCCGCGGTATCCATCTTCCGGCTCTTGTCGTGGGAGGACGCTCCTCGAAAAGCACCGCCGCCAACTGCGGAGCGTGCTCGTCGCGTTCGGGACGCGCGTGAGACCAGCGATGTTCACGCACTGCGTCACGGAGCCGTCGAGGCTATGGTTCACCGTTGATCAAACATGGGGATGTTTGCCCTTCCATGCGTACGTTTCAGGATGTTGAAAAGCTACTTTGCTGATTTCTTCTGCACTGTGCTTCGAGTCCCATGAGCCTTAATCTTGGTTTTCACTTTAGCATGATTGTGGTTTACGGCCGAATGAACGAGAATTGCCAGCGAGCTCTCATTGACTTTGTCGTCTTTGTAAAAGTCGATCGTTCGCCATTTCTTGCCCTCGAGCCCGTTGTTGAAGAGTTTGTCCGGATCTGGAAGACTTGCACCTTCATAAAAAGTCAGCTTAACCTTATCTTTGAAGGCATTTGCGACACAGACTATTCCATCGTGAGACCAGACTGGGGTACCCATCCATTTCCATTCCTCGACTATCTCTGGATCAGCATCACGGACAATTTTGCGGATGTTGGTAAAAGTCACGC
>JBGQGO010000724.1:0-2931 GCA_041497455.1 Blastocatellia bacterium
GCTCGGCGAGCGCGAGTTACCGGCGGATGTCTACTACGGCATTCAGACCGCGCGCGCTATTGAGAATTTTCCTATCTCGGGCTGGAAGCCATATCCCTCCCTCGTCACTGCAACCATCCAGATAAAGAAAGCAGCCGCGCGCGTGAACTCAGCCCTAGGCTCGTTGGACGCGCGAATAGCAAAAGCGATCGAAGCCGCTGCTGATGAAATCCTGGCGGGGCGGCTGCGCGATCAATTCGTCGTCGATCCGTTTCAAGCGGGCGCGGGTACTTCGCACAACATGAACGCGAACGAGGTGCTGGCCAACCGCGCCATTGAGTTGCTCGGCGGTGAGAAGGGCGACTACTCGATCGTCCACCCGAATGACTATGTGAACATGTCGCAGTCGACCAACGATGTGTTCCCGACTGCGATGCGACTTGCAGCGCTGGAAGAGGCGGGAAAGCTGATTAGCACACTCGACCTGCTTGCAGCGGCACTCCGACGAAAATCAATCGAGTTCGATCAAATCGTCAAATCCGGCCGCACTCATTTGCAAGATGCAGTGCCGATCAGATTGGGGCAAGAGTTTGGCGCGTATGCGACGGCGATTCGCAAGAACGCGGATCGAATCGCCCGAGCAATGGAGGAACTGAAGGAGATCGGGTTGGGCGGGACGGCGACTGGGACTGGGCTTAACGCAGTGCCTGGCTACCGCAAGCGCGTGGTCGAAGAACTGGGCCGCTTGACGAATCAGACGCTTCGGGCAACGGAAGACTACTTCGAGGCTATGCAGAGTATGTCGCCGTTCGTTGGGTTGTCGAGCGCACTCAGGACGCTCGCGACAGACGTCATCAGAATCGCGAACGATCTGCGACTCCTGAACTCTGGTCCTAACACCGGGCTGGCTGAGATAAGTCTGCCTGCTGTTCAACCAGGCTCTTCGATCATGCCCGGCAAGGTCAATCCCGTTATTGCAGAGATGACCGGCATGGTCTGTTTTCAAGTGATGGGCAACGACCTCGTGATCACGATGGCGGCGCAAGCCGGGCAGCTCGAGTTGAACGTGATGATGCCGGTGATAGCGTTCAATCTCTCGATGTCGCTGTCTATCTTGACCAACGCCTTGACGGTCTTGCGAGAACGATGCGTCGAAGGCATCACCGCAAACGAAGAGCGATGCCGGTGGTATGTCGAACACAGCGTCTCTCTGGTGACCGCACTCAATCCCAGAATCGGGTACGCTCGAGCGGCCGAGATTGCGAAGCGCGCGATCGCCAAAGGCAAGGCGATTCGCGAGACTATTGAGGAAGAGGGCTTGCTGACGCCGGCAGAGTTGGCAGAGGTTATGGACACGCACGCGATGACTGAGTATGAAGATGAGGATAGTCAGTAGTCAGTAGTCAGTAGTCCGTAGTCAGTAGTCCGTAGTCAGTAGTCCGTAGTCAGTGGTCAACAGTCAGTGCTCGACGGACTACTGACTACGGACTACTGACTACGGACTACTGACTACCCCTCGCTTGACTCTTTTAGGCAAATCGGCGAAATTTGTAGCGACACATTGATAAATCATCCTAAGTTGTCTAGTACCTGAGAAGGAGGCTTACGTTTCAATGACGTACGTTATTGCTGAACCCTGCATAGGGACCAAGGACACGGCTTGCGTGGACGTCTGTCCTGTAGACTGCATTCACCCGCGCAAAGACGAGCCGGCATTTGAAACCGCGGAGTTGCTCTATATCCACCCAGACGAGTGCATAGATTGCGGCGCGTGTGAACCGGCTTGCCCCGTCCAGGCGATCTTCACGGAAGACGATCTGCCTGAGCAGTGGAAACACTTCACGCAGATTAACGCCGACTACTTCAAGCAATGACGCGCGGGGAACAAGAAGTGTGGCCTACGTGATATGTGAGCCGTGCATCGGCGCCAAGAACCTGGCGTGCGTCGATGTCTGCCCCGTTGACTGCATTCAGGGCGGCCCCGATCACGAGCAGATGTACATAGACCCCGCGACCTGCACTGACTGTGATGCGTGCGTCCCAGCTTGTCCTGTGTCTGCGATTTTCTCTAAAGCAAACGTGCCTGCAAAGTGGCAAAGCTTCATCGCGAGGAACGCTGAGTTTTTCAGATAGCTCGTCGTATCAATAGAATGAGCCGCCGTTGATTTGCTCGAACGGCGGCTCATTTCGTTTCTGCAATTCGGAACGCAGGCTTTCAGTATCGGAAGTTCTTCATGTTATGGAGCAGCATCTTCTTGCCTTCCTGAAACCTGACCTCAATCTTGTTTGGCGGTAGCGCGACCTCGACAGCGCCCAGTCCGAACTTGGGATGGTTGATGACATCCCCGGCTGAAAAGATGTTGTTCATGTCGTAAGACTTTACCGGCCGCTTCGGGTCGATGCTAAACGCGTTTGCTTCCTTGGCGCGTCTGGTACTGGTTTTTCTTTTTGCAGGCGCCGCCCCGGCGCTAGTCGCTGCCCCATCCGGAACGGCAGCCGGTTTCACTTTGTAGTTGTGCGTGCTGCCGCACATCGAGCAGGTGACCCTGCGGACTACCTCGCCATCCATCGCGTGGACGATGTGGGTTCGCTCGTCTTTGCACTTGCCGCAGTACGCACTTAGTTCTTGTCCAACCCGAGGCTTTCTGTAGAGCATAACGTGAATATAACATTCGGAACGCCCGACCTCCAAGTTCGGCGATAGAAGCGGGTGGGCGATACAGTTGGTGTTCTTATGCTAGATCAGCTCTCGCAGCATGCGCGCGGCGCGATAATGGATACCATTGGCCTCGCTCGGAAGTTCACCTGAGCGAAACAGGCCGTCTACCCACCTCAGGTATTCGCCGACCGCCCGTTTGCCCGCGACAGTTTTCTGCAGACCGCCTCGCGCCTGTCTCGCGGTGATGTGATAGACGAAGCCATCTGTTCCGAGGTAGACGCCGTTCTCCCACA
>JBGQGO010000725.1:0-2929 GCA_041497455.1 Blastocatellia bacterium
TTGAAGAAGATCGCGGTGATTGGCCCGACCGCTGATGATCTCCCGGTGCTGCTTGGAAACTACAACGGCACGCCCTCCAGCTACGTAACGCCGTTGAACGGGATTCGGAACAAGGTGCCGGCGCAAGCGCAGGTCGCATACGAGCAAGGCTGCAATCTCGTCGAGGAGGGACCGATCATCCGGCTCGTTCCTTCGACCGCTTTACGCGCCGGGCGTACACCAGGATTGAAGGGTGAATACTTCGCCAACCGGAACCTCGAGGGCGTGCCTGTGTTGACTAGAGTAGATCGGGTAGTCGACTCAAACTGGACCAAGACCAGCGTGGCTGTGCTTGGCGATTCAAACTTCTCGATTCGATGGACCGGCAAGCTGACTACGAAAGTCTCCGGGCGGCACAGCCTCGCGGTCACTGGAGATGACGGTTATAGACTGTGGATAAACGGCTCGCGAGTGATAGATCACTGGTCGACTCATGGTACCGAGACGCGGCGGGCATCGATCGTTCTGGAGTCTGGCCGCGCGTATGACATCAAGCTCGAGTACTTTCAAGCTAGCGGCGGCGCCGACGTTCGTTTCGAGTGGGGCGTGCCCGACGATGCGGCGGGGAAAGCCGTGAAAATCGCGAGCGAATCCGATGTGGTCGTGTTCGCCGGAGGCATCTCGCCGGAGCTTGAAGGCGAAGAAATGAATGTCACAGTAGAGGGATTTCGCGGCGGGGATCGAACAAGCCTCGATTTGCCCAGGGTTCAGGAGGAGCTGCTCAAGGCTGTGGCCGCAACCGGCAAGCCGGTGGTTCTGGTGCTGACCAGCGGCAGCGCGCTTGGGGTCAACTGGGCGAACGAGCACGTCGCGGCCATCGTGCAGCTCTGGTATCCGGGCGAAGAGGGAGGGACCGCCATCGCGGATGTCTTGTTCGGCGACTACAATCCGGCAGGCAGGCTCCCGGTCACCTTCTACAAATCCGTAGCTCAACTCCCGCCGTTCGAGGATTACAGGATGGCTGGCCGCACCTATCGCTACTTCGAGGGCGAGCCGCTGTTTCTGTTTGGCTATGGGTTGAGCTACACGCGATTCGCCTATGGCAAGCTCGAGGTTCTAGAACAGGTGAAGGCCGGAGAGAATGTCGGCGTGAAAGTCGCAGTGACGAATACCGGAAGGTCCGCCGGCGATGAAGTGGTGCAGCTTTACGTCAAACACGTTGCGGCTTCAGCGCCGGTCGCGATTCGATCTCTGCAGGGCTTCAAGCGAGTTCATCTGAACCCCGGCCAAACGGACACCGTGTCGTTTACTCTAACGCCGCGCCAACTTTCTCTGATCGACAATCGGGCGAGACGCGTTGTCGAGCCCGGAGAAATCGAGATCCAAACGGGTGGCGGGCAAATCGGTGCGCCTGTATCGTCTTCGCAATCGCTGACCGCAAGACTCAAAATTACGGGCGACGTGTTCCTGGTGAAATGATGATAACGTTCGTAGTTCGGCCTTCAGGCGGAAGTTTGTACAATGGGATCGGCTGAAAATAACTACGAACTTCCGCCTGAAGGCCGAACTACGAACTTAGGCGATGAAGAAAGCTATCCTGCTTATCATCTGTTTCCTGCTAAGCGCGTCATTTGCTTACAAGCGGAAGGTCTCGCCGCCCTCGCCCGTCCAACCTGTGCCGACATCTTCTCAGTTGGCGTGGCAGCAGTTGGAATACTACGCCTTCATACATTTCGGAATGAACACCTTCACCGATCACGAATGGGGCGAAGGCCGCGCCCATCCTGATACGTTCAACCCGACATCGCTCGATTGCCGCCAGTGGGCACGAGTGGTCAAGGACGCCGGTATGAAAGGCATGATCATCACGGCCAAGCATCACGACGGCTTCTGCCTATGGCCGTCAAGCACGACGGCCTACTCGGTGAAGAATTCGAAATGGCGCGAAGGGAAAGGCGACGTGCTGAAAGAGATGTCCGAAGCCTGCCGCGAATACGGCTTGAAGTTCGGCGTCTACATCTCGCCTTGGGACCGCAATCATCCGCTGTACGGCACGCCCGCTTACAACCGCGTTTACAAAGAGCAGTGGCGCGAAGTGCTGACGGGCTACGGCGATGTGTTCGAAGCATGGCTGGATGGCGCAAACGACCAGAAGAAACGGATGGTCTACGATTTCAATGGCTTCTTCCAGACGATCCGCAAGTATCAACCAAACGCGGTCATCTTCAGCGACGCCGGCCCTGATATCCGCTGGGTTGGCAACGAGAAGGGCTTCGCGGGCGAAACGAACTGGTCGACGCGTGACAACGAAGGCTCGTTTCCGGGCTTTGCCGACGAGAAGGCTTTGAACATTGGTGATGAAAACGGCGCTTCGTGGATTCCTGCTGAATGCGACGTCTCGATTCGGCCCGGGTGGTTTTATCACTCGACTGACGACGACAAAGTTAAGTCCGTCGCGCAAATGACGGAGATTTACTACAGCTCCGTCGGGCGCAATGCGAATCTGCTTTTGAACATCGGCGTGGACCGGCGCGGTCTGGTGAATGAACACGACATCGCGAGGCTGATGGAATTCAAGAAAGCGCGCGAGGAGGCATTCAAAACCAAACTTGCAAAAGGGCGGGTCAGAGCTTCCAACGTCAGAGGCAACGACAACGAGTACGGTTGCGAGAAGGTGCTCGATGGCAGGCCGGAAACCTATTGGGCGACGGACGACGGCGTGACGAAGGCTTCGGTGGAGATAGATTTTGGCCGCGAGATAGAATTCAACCGATTCCTGGCGCAGGAGAATATCGCGTTGGGTCAGCGAGTGAAGAGATTCTCCGTCCGAATCTGGAAGAACGAACGTTACGAGACCATCGCCGAGCAGACGACGATTGGCTACAAACGCATTCTGGTCTTTCCGGTGGTACGGACGCGCAAGCTGCAACTCGTGATCGAAGATTCGAAA
>JBGQGO010000726.1:0-2917 GCA_041497455.1 Blastocatellia bacterium
CGATTGTTCATGATTCTGAGAGGCGCTGATGAAGAAGGTGAAACGGCAGGATAAGGTATGAGCCTCGCTTCGAGCAAGCAGCAGGCGGGAAGGAGTGCACGTTAGCCTTTCGCGCATACCCAAACACGCCAAGAGACTTTATGAAAAAGGTAAACGAATCCCCCAACCGGGAGGTTGGGGATCTCTTCACTCCAGCCTACAGGAAACGCGGCAACGGCCCGCCGCAATCCCCCAACCGGAAGGTTGGGGCTCCTTCACGCCAGCCTAAGCTCACATCCGAGGCGCGCTGCGTTCCCTGTGTAGGCTAGCGTGAAAGATCCCCAACCTCCCGGTTGGGGGATTTGCTGTTTCCCGCCACCGCTCTTGTAGGCTGGACGGAAACATCCCCAACCTCCCGGTTGGGGTTTTTCACACAATCTCGTCACGAGCGTGGGTATGAGCGGATTACTGGGTCCGCCGGGCGTGGCGTTGGAAGAACTTGATGACACTGGGCAGAGCCTCGACTGGAAACTCGTGTCCGCCAGAGTGAATGTAGGTCACAAGCTCGGCGCCGTTCACTCCGGGCTCTGTGCGCTCGAAGCCATTAACCTTGGCTTTTGCCTGATCTGTCTTCAGGAGTCTTCGCGCCAACTCGATGCTGAGCTGTTGAGTCTGAAACGGAACGAGCGGGTCCTTCTCACCGGCGATGATGAATACAGGCTTCGGCGCGGCGGTCTCGATAAGCCTGCCGCCCGGACCCGCCGCCGAGCATAGCGCGGCCAGCTTGTCGCCTCTCGAATTCCAAAGCACATTCACGAATCGCCCACCGTTCGAGTGGCCCAGCACATACACGCGATTGGGATCGGTCTTGTACTTCTTTTGAATCCGTTCGAGCGCCGCATCGAAGAACTTGATGTCACGATCGCCAACATCGCCGGGCGACTTCTGCCATCCGTTGCGCTTGCCTTCTGGATCGGTGATGCCCTGGACGCCGGGCACGCCCTGCAAATAGGCGACTACAGCTTCAGGCCACAGCTCGTGAATGCGAAGGCGGCGGGCCACGTTTTGCGCAGTCCCGCCGTGTCCGTGAAACACAAACACAACAGGAGCGCCCGCGCCTGGCGCCGACTTCGCGTTGGGGTACACGATCGCGTGCCTTTCCACACCGTCGATGGTGAAGGTTTCGATCTGCGTTTGACCGGCTGAGAAAGCAGTCAGCGCAAAGAGCAAGCCAATCACCATAAGGCTCAGCGGTCCTCCGCGGACTAAGACGGCTTCGTTGCGGCTCGCGAGTGTTGAGTGTTCCTGACTCTCGGTTAGTGAGCGACGGTTCGTCACGCTGGATAAGAGTAGATTGGCGCACGAAAAGTTTGGCGGTTTGCGAGTGCCGGCGGTCCTATTCACGACGATTGCCTTTCACGAGAGCAGCAGTTCCAGGTCCTCTCGCCCCAGGCCGCGAATCAAGCTGTTATCCGCGTTGATGATCGCATCCGCCAGCTCTCGCTTGGTCGCCTGCAGCTCGAGCACCTTCTCTTCAACCGTGTCGCGCGCGATCAAGCGATAAGCGAAGACCTTCTGCGATTGCCCGATGCGATGAGCGCGGTCAATCGCTTGAGCTTCGACCGCGGGGTTCCACCAGGGGTCCAGGAGAAACACGTACTCAGCCGCGGTAAGGTTCAATCCAAGCCCGCCTGCCTTCAAGCTGATCAGGAAGAGTTTGCAGTCAGCGTCGTTCTGAAATCGCTCGACTCGCGTCTGCCGGTCGCGAGTCTTCCCATCCAGGTATTCGTACACGATGCCGTCGCGGTCCAATCGGTCACGCACGATCGCCAGGAAACTCGTGAACTGCGAAAACACCAGCGCCTTGTGTCCTTCGTCAAGCACTTCGCTGAGCTGCGGCAGAAGCACGTCGAGCTTCGCGCTGGGCTCGTGCGTCCGCGCCTTGTCTATCAAGCCCGGATGACACGCGGCCTGTCTCAACCGCAGCAGGGCCTCGAGTATTTGGATCTTCGATTTCTTGATGCCTTCACGCTCGATCAACCCAAGCAGCGAACGGCGGTAATGATCGCGCAGCTCGTCATAGAGTTTGCGCTGAACCGGTTCCATCTCGCAGTAAATGGTCTGCTCAGTCTTAAGCGGAAGGTCGCTCGCGACTTGTTGTTTGGTTCGCCGCAGGATGAACGGCCGAAGGGCCTTCGCTAGCAACACTCGAATCTGTTCGTCAGGGTTGCGCGCGGCTGAGGTGTTGAGCTTGAACACCGACGCCGCGCCCAGCAGTCCGGGATTCAGAAACTGGAACAGGCTCCACAACTCGCCGAGATGGTTCTCTATCGGCGTGCCGCTCATAGCCAGGCGATGATTGCCGCGCAGCAGCCGAGCTGCCTTGGCTGACTCGGTGTTCGCGTTCTTGATGGCTTGCGCTTCATCGAGAATCACGTAATCGAATTGGACGTCTTTGAACTGAATCGCGTCCCGCCGCAGCGTTCCGTAGGTGGTGATGATCACATCGTAGTCATCAAAGTGGCCGGTGGTCCTCAATCGATTCGTGCCCGTGTGGTCGAGCACTCGGAGTCTGGGAGTGAACCGCGCTGCTTCTTGAATCCAGTTGAACACCAGCGACTTGGGCACAACAACGAGCGAAGGCGCGAGCCGGCCGTTGCTTTCAACCGCCCGAGCGTTCGTCTTCCGGGGCTTCGATGGTCCGTTGTTCGCGCGCGCGCGCCCGATTCGCCGCGACTCGAGCAGCGCCAGCACTTGAACTGTTTTTCCAAGCCCCATGTCATCGGCCAAACAACCGCCGAAGCCGAACTGCTGAAGAAAGTTGAGCCACCCAAGCCCCTCGCGTTGATAGCCTCGCAACGTCCCGCTGAAGCTCGGCGGAGAATCGGTCTCTCGGATACCTTCGAACCGTTGCAGTTCGTCGCGGGCGCGCGAGTAC
>JBGQGO010000727.1:0-2907 GCA_041497455.1 Blastocatellia bacterium
AAGACGCACGCCTTGCTCAAACAGCTCGAGAGAACGATCGAGCGGCAGATCGCCCCCCTCGAGCTGGCGGACGATCTGCTCGAGCTCTTCTAGCGATGACTCGAAACTTTTTTCTGGCATCATCTCTCACTTCCACATTCTTCTAAGTCTTCGTGCAATCGATCTCGCCTTCCGACACGCGGACGCGAACTCGGTCGCCGGAGATCACATCGACGGCGCGTTTGATGACTCGCCCTTGTGAATCAAACGCAATCGCGTATCCGCGAGCAAGCACACCGAGCGGCGACAGCGAATCGAGTTTCCCCCCAGCCAGCGAAACTCGCTCGTTTCCGCGATCGAGCCCCGCGCGAGCGCTTGCTTGAAGCCGCCCGCTGAGCTCTGCGAGCAGGCCGCGCTGCTCAACCACTCGCCGCCTGAGGTCGGCTTGACTCAGCCGCAGCGCGAGCGCGGCGTGGCGGGCGCGGCGTGACTTGAGAGCAGCCCCCAGAGCCGATTCCATCGAGTATCCCGCGTCGTCCAATCGCTGGGCGAACCCTCGTATGCGCGATTGGACTTGTGGAAAGGCCCGGCTCGATTCGAGATCTGATAACGTGCTGCGCAAGGCGAGCAGACGATATCGGACAGCCTTTCTCATATCTTCGGCGAGCCCGGTGATTCGAGCGCACATTTCATCACGCGCGCTCGCTACCATCTCCGCTGCGGCCGACGGCGTCGAAGCGCGCAAGTCTGCTACCAGGTCCGCGATCGTGAAGTCTGTCTCGTGACCTACTGCCGAGATGACCGGCGCCCGCGAGTTGTAAATCGCTCGTGCAACCGCCTCGTCGTTGAAGCACGATAGGTCTTCTGTCGAGCCGCCGCCTCTGCCGACGATGATTGCGTCCACTTCTTTCCGCGAGTTCAACAGCATGACGGCGCGCGCGATGTCTGACGCCGCGCCTTCTCCCTGAACGCGCACGGGCGCGATCAAAACGCTCACCGCTTCATTGCGGCGTTTCAGCACTCGAAGTATGTCGCGAACGGCGGCGCCAGTCGGCGATGTTACGACTCCGATGCAACGCGGCAGGATCGGCAGCGGCCGTTTGCGTTCGATCGCGAACAGACCGTCGGCCGCCAGTCGCTTCTTGAGCTGCTCGAGCGCGAGTTGCAAGGCGCCGGCGCCCACCGGCTCCATGTATTCGACTATGAGTTGATACTCGCCGCGTGCGTCGTAGATCGAAAGCCTGCCGCGCGCGATGACGTGCAGCCCGTCTTCAGGAATGAAGCGAATCATTCGATTCTGCATTCTGAAGCTGGCGCAGCGCAGCGCGGCGGCTTCGTCCTTTAGCGAGAAATACCAGTGGCCGGATGTGTGGCGGCGGAAGTTTGATATCTCACCTTCGACGTACACATCGATGAATTCGCGTTCGACAACCGCCTTGAGTCGCGCGGTCAGCTCGGACACTGACACCGCGCGGCGTTGTTGCGTGAGTTGTTCGAGGAAACTCAGTTGAGACATCGGATTCCAGCGAGCAGCGTGGAGGAGATCTCACTCCTCTTCGACACCCAGCCTCTCGAGTTCGGCTTGAAGTTTTTTCCAATCAAACGGCTTGAGGCTGAAGACGATCCCGTCAATGTCGAAGGTGGGCACGATCCGTTTTCCGCGGTTGGCCTGTTCAACGAAGCGCGCGCCTTCGACCGATTCTTCGATGTCAACTTCGTCGTAGAAAATCCCTTCATCGTCGAGGAACCGCTTGGCCTGATGGCAGTCTGTGCTCCAACCCGTCGTGTAGACTTTGACTTCGGGCATATCAGCCCTCCGAAGCTGAGCTGCTCATGAACAGAACGGATTCTACTACGAACAGATTGTAGTTTGGAAGTTTTTGAGAAGGCGGTGCTGGTAGCGGGGGCGACGCCTATTTGGACTGCGCCGCCTATTCCGCGTTCAACGACTGTCGCATGGGTGGCGGCGCTTTTGCATATTTGGAGTGAGCGACCGCAGAACCAAGTCTCTTGGTAGTGTCTTCTACACGCAAACAAAAGCGCCGCCACGCATGCGATAGTCGTTCAATGCGGAACAGGCGGCGCAGTCCAAATAGGCCGCCGCAGTCCTATTGGTTGCTTCAAGAAGCTGCGCTATAATGACGCACCGAGGTGCTGACAATGGTGTTCAACAGATCTCTTCTCGCGTCTCTTGCCCGCAAAACATCGATTGCAGTTTTGCTGGCGTTAGCCCTAGCGGCTTCCGGCTCGGCTCAGGATCCAACGGGGCGGCCCGACCCGAAAGGCAAGAAGCCTCCTGTGACTAAGAAGCCGACAACCAAGGCCGAGCCCGTGCCCGTCACGGTTACGCTGACCGTTTTGACTACTCCGCCTGAGAGCACCGTGTTCGTCAACGGCGAAGAGCGCGGAGTGACGAACGGCGAGGGCAAGCTCCAGTTTGAAAAGCTTCCGCTGGGTCACTACAGCATCGAGGTGCGCAAGGACGGCTATAACCCGATGCTCCGGGGGTTCGAGGCCGGAACTGAATCGCCGACCCTGGTCTTCAAACTCGAACCAAAGCTCGATGACTACATCAGAGAATTCAACGGGCTGATCACTTCGGGAAAACTCGCGGGACCTGCGAGCCCCAACGCATTTGAACTGCTCGAGAAGCTTGCGATGAACTATGGTGATCGCGCTGAAGTCACCACACTCAAGAGCGTGCTCGCGGCGAAACTCAGCGAGGCGATCACGCCGGTGATTACACAGACGGTTACGAGTTGGCGAACTGTGACTCGCGACCACATTGTGCGCGCGCTGGACGCTTCGACAAACGCGCTTGCGTTGAAGAAGGACGATGCTCGCGTACAGGCCCAGGCCGCGTACCTCAGAGGAGCGATCGCCTTGCGCGACTGGCAGGCTGCGGGCGCGGCGCCGGCGAAGGTTGAT
>JBGQGO010000728.1:0-2903 GCA_041497455.1 Blastocatellia bacterium
CTAACATTGCCAACGCAGCACTCACCGACGAGGCTCCTGTCTATCACCGTCCGTTGGACAAACCTGCGAATGCCGCGCCGATCGAAGTCGATCAGATCGAAGTCTCGAACGCGGAACTGGACTCGACATTCATGCGGATCATCGCACAGCCGATGATCGCTTCGAAGGAATGGGTCTATCGCCAATACGATCACATGGTTCGAACGAACACTGTTGTGCTGCCGGGCTCGGACGCTGCGGTGATACGAATAAAGGAAAAGCGGCGCGGGCTTGCGATGACGCTCGACTCGAACGCGCGCTACTGCGCGGTTGATCCGCGAGCAGGCGCGAGGCTGGTCGTCGCGGAGGCTTGCAGAAACCTGGTCGTGAGCGGCGCGCGCCCGCTTGCTCTGACGAACTGTTTGAATTTCGGCTCGCCGGAGCGGCCCGAGGTGATGTGGCAGTTCAGCGAAGTAGTCGATGGGATGGCGGAGGCTTGCGAGGTGTTCGGCACGCCGGTCACGGGCGGCAACGTGAGCTTCTACAACGAGACGGATGGCCGCGGGATTCAGCCGACGCCGGTGATCGGAATGGTTGGCATAGTCGAAGACCCGCGGCACATCACGACTCAATGGTTCAAGGGCGATGACCGCGCAATCATACTGCTTGGTACGACCACCAACGATCTTGGCGCTACAGAGTATGCCTCAGCGATGCTTGGGGGGCTTAAGGGTCGGGTGCCTCAGCTTGACCTCGACCTTGAGCGTCGAGTGCAAGAAGCTTGCTTGAAGATCATTCAGGCAGGACTTGTCGAGTCGGCGCACGACTGTTCGGATGGGGGGCTTGCGGTAACGATCGCCGAGAGCTGCTTCTCGAGTTATCGTCGCGACGCGGTCGGTTGTGAAGTGAACCTCGAGGGCGAGTTGTCGGCGGCGGCGTTGCTGTTCGCCGAGACCCCTTCTCGAATCGTGCTTTCGGCGGTGCACGGTAACGTCGCGCAGATCCTCGATATTGCTCGTGAGGCGGACGTCGCCGCAAGGGTGCTCGGTAGAACGAAAGGCGAGCGATTGAAGATAGGCGTGAACGGCGAGCGGGTGATCGATCGGCGCGTTGCCGAAGTTGAATCCGCCTGGCGCGGCGTGCTGCCGAGCACGCTCGAGATCTCGTCGCTGGTCGCCGCAGAAGAGAAGTAACGTGGTGGTGTGATTGAGTGTGGGGCGACCTAAGAGTGTCTTGCGCGAATACCACCCACGGCAGTGGGTGGATCGTTCAAGTCCAGCCTACATAGGGGCGCCCCCGAGATTCCCGTTTTGCCCTCTCTCCCCTCGCGCCGCGAGGGGAGAGAGATAACAAAAAACGGATGTGAGCGGGCCGCCGTCTTGTAGGCTGTACCTGAACGATCCACCCACTGCCGTGGGTGGGATTCAAAGAACCAGTCGAGCCGTCTGTGTTGTAGGCTGCACTTGAACGATTCACCCACTGCCGTGGGTGGGATTCAAAGAACCGGTCGAGCCGCCGTCTTGTAGGCTGTACCTGAACAATCCACCCACTGCCGTGGGTGGGATTGGCGCCGCTCGCATCAGCCTCTTTATTAGGAGTCGTCCGAGCTCAAGTCCCAGTACTAACTACACCGGACGTGGCTGGAGTGTACGGGCACCCCGTACGGGTAACTCGGTGAGCAAAATCCCAACCAAGCAAGTCTCCGCGGGCGGCGTTGCCTTTCGCAAGCAAAACGGAAGAATTGAAGTCGCGCTCATCTCGGTGGGCGAAAACAACCGCTGGCAGTTGCCCAAGGGGCTTGTTGATAAGGGCGAATCAACCGGCGAAGCCGCCCTCCGCGAAGTCCGTGAAGAAGCAGGCATCGATGCTGAGATGATCGATCGCATTGACAGGGTCGAGTACTGGTACTTCTCGAAAGAGCAAGGCCACCCAGTTCGTTATCACAAGTTCGTTTACTTCTACCTGCTCCGCTACAAGTCAGGCGACGTGCGCGACCACGACCATGAGGTGAATGAGGCGCGATGGGTCAACATCGACGACGCGATCAAGATGCTTGCGTTTGATAACGAGAAGAAGATTATGGAGAAGGCGAAGGATTTGATCGGCTAGATGTTCGGTTTCCAAATATCCTTAAGGTCAAGCGTGAAGCCGGGCAGCTCCGGATCAGCGGACACCCAGGTAACATCCTTCAACTCTTCGATGGGTGCTCCTGGCCGGTAGACAAAGACCCTCCGTGCGTCAGGATCGATCAGCCAACCCAGTCTCGCGCCGTTCTCGATGTATTCGGCCATCTTCGCTCGAGTAGCTGCGAGTGAGTCCGTAGGCGAAAGCAGTTCAACCACGAAGTCGGGGCAGAGCGGAACAAACTTTCTCTTTTGTTCTGGTGTCAGTTGCGCGAGGCGTTCGTGTGACACCCACGCTGCATCAGGAGAGCGATCGGCTCCGTTTGGCAGCTTGAAGCCCGCTGAAGAGTCGAACACAGCACCGCTGCCGTCGCGCTTGGTCCAGGAATAGAGCTGCCCCGTGATTGACGTGTTGCGGTTTCCGGTTTCTCCGCCAGTGGGTGGCATAACTATGATGTCTCCTTTCGCAGTGCGCTCCATGCGAAGGTCGCTGTTGATCTGACACAGCTCAAAGAATTGCTCGTCGGTCAGCTCGACGGCAGGGCTCAAATGAATGGTCAGGTAAGCCTCGGGTGCTTCGGTTTGTGTTAGGACTCCGCTCATTGCCAAGCCTCCTTTGACTGCTGGGATTCTACCACAACCCACGCCCCAGCCAACGGATCCGACACACAGAACATTGCCCTGCTTTTGTTCAAATGCCGGCATCTGTCTGTTAGAATCTGGGTCCACTCGTCACAGAGGATCAATTATGAGGAACGCCACTCCTGAAGGAACCAGACGATACGCTCAACGCATGAATTC
>JBGQGO010000729.1:0-2901 GCA_041497455.1 Blastocatellia bacterium
ATCACGGCAACAGCGGAGGGCCGGTGCTCAATCGAAAGGGCGAGGTGATCGGGATTCTCACTGGGAACTTCGGCAGCGCGCAGGACATCGCGCTTTGCACGCCGATAAGCGCGGCGCTCGATCTGGTGAAGGATGAACTGGGTCACAAGAGGATTCCTGTAGGGGCGTCCCGCCGTGGGCGCCCCTTAGTCGCGGACCGGATTTTTCGAGGAGGGGCGCCCACGGAGGGACGCCCCTACAGGTTTCTATTAGAAAGGGACTGAATCATGGCAGATAGACCACAACGCATCCGAGAGCGAAAGACCTACGAGAAGTTTCAGCCGCCAAAACGCGTACTCTTAGGACCCGGGCCGAGCCCGGTTGAAGATCGCGTGCTCGAAGCGATGGCCGCGCCCGTGCTCGGGCATCTCGATCCGCTCTTCCTCCGTTGCATGGATGACATTCAAGAGATGCTTCGATACGTGTTTGAGACCGACAACCGGGTGACGGTTCCAATCTCCGCCACCGGAAGCGCGGGCATGGAAGCGGCTCTAGTCAACATCATCGAGCACGGCGATGAAGTGGTCGTCTGCATCCACGGAGTCTTCGGCGAACGAATGCTCGATATCATCGAGCGCGCCGGCGGCAAGCCGGTAATCGTGCGCGCGGAGTGGGGCCGCGCGATCGATCGCAAAGACATCGAGGCGGCGCTCGACTCCTCGAAACCGCGCGCCCTGGCCATCGTTCACGCTGAAACCTCGACGGGGGTGCTGCAAGACCTGACGGGTTTGGCCGAGCTTGCTCATAGCAAAGGCGCGTTGCTGGTCGTCGACGCGGTGACCTCGCTCGGAGGGCATCCCGTGGGAGTCGATCGCAACGGCATCGATGTTTGTTATTCGGGCACGCAGAAGTGCCTGGGCGCTCCGCCGGGACTTGCGCCGATAACGTTCTCCGAGCGCGCGCTCGAGCGAATTCGCGCAAGAAAATCCAAAGTTCAGAGCTGGTATCTCGACATAACGATGGTAGAGAAGTACTGGGGCAGCGATCGGACTTATCATCACACCGCTCCGATATCGATGAACTACGCGTTGCGTGAGGCGCTACGGATCGTTTGCGACGAAGGGCTCGAAGCTCGATGGCGGCGGCACGAGCTGAACCATCGCGCGCTTGTTGCTGGCGTAGAAGCGATGGGACTCGAGATGAACGTCGCGCCCGAGCATAGGCTGTGGAGCTTGAACGCCGTTCGCGTGCCCGAGGGCGTGGATGACGCACGGGTGCGAGGGCGGTTGTTGAACGATTCGAACATCGAGATCGGCGGCGGGCTTGGTCCGCTGAAAGGCAAGATCTGGCGCATCGGTCTGATGGGTTCGGGAAGCTCGCGCGAGAATGTGCTGCTTGTGCTTGAGGCGCTACATCGCGCGCTGAACGCGGAGGGTTACTCGTGCCCTTCAGGAGTCGAAGCGGCAGAAGGGTTGAACTAGCGATCTGCAACGGGCATATGGCTAGTGAAAATATGGTATCCGTGCAAATCCGTCCGATCAGCGTCATCCGCGGTCTATCGGCAATAGCAAAGTGACTCTTCCAAACTCATAGGCCACTGATGACACGGATTCGGCGGATTCGCACGGATTTTCCACATTTTGTCGCTAGTGAGTGATGGTCGATGGCTCTCCAAATCACTGAAATTAATCACGTCCAAATATCTGTGCCCAGCGCCGCCGAAGAAGCTTCAAAGCATTTCTACGGCGCGATACTCGGAGTTCAAGAAATCCCCAAGCCCGCGCCTCTTCGCAGCCGCGGCGGCGCGTGGTATCGTCACGGGACGATCGAGCTTCACCTGTCGGTGGAAGACCTGGCCTCTGACAACCGGGCCAGCCGCCGGCACATCTGCTTTGTTGTAGCCGATCTGACAGAGGCTGAAGCCAAGATGCGCGAAGCAGGCATCGAGATCATCCCTGACAACCGGCCGATCGATGGATGGCGGCGCTTTTACGTTCGCGATCCCGGCGGCAATCGAATCGAAATCGCGGAGCGAGGTATCGAGATCAAATGACAGATGCAATCGAGCGGCATCAGAAAGACAAGAACAGCGGGCAACATCCGGTGACGCTTCCGCCGACGCTTTTTCTCTCGCGCAAGCTTTTGTTCAACCGCGAAGCAAGCTGGCTCGAGTTCAATCGCCGCGTGCTCGAAGAAGCGTTGGATCAATCCCAACCGCTGCTCGAACGCGTCAAGTTCATGTCGATCTTCTCCGCCAACCTCGACGAGTTCTTCATGATCCGCGTGTCGGGACTGAAGGAGCAGGTCGATGAAGGCGTCACTGACCTTTCGCTCGATGGGCTGACGCCTGCCGCGCAGCTCAAACTGATCAACGAGCGATTGCGCCCGATGCTCGCCCAGCAGGTCGCTTGCTTCAAAGAAGACCTGCTGCCCGCGCTTGCTTCGCACGGAATCGTCATAACTTCCTACCGCGCGTTGTCGGATCGCGAGCGGCGATCGCTCACCACATACTTCGTGGAGAACGTGTTCCCGGTGCTTACGCCGCAAGCGGTCGACCCGAGCCATCCGTTCCCTTACATCTCGAATCTCAGTCTCAACCTCGGCGTGATGATCGAACCAAATGACAGCGCGGACTCTAGGCCGAATGCTTCGCCGCCTCGCTTCGCGCGTGTAAAGGTCCCGCCTCTTGTCCCGCGCCTTGTGCCTGTTGGAACCGGGCAAAGCACAGAGTTCATCTTTCTCGAAGAACTAATCGCCGCCAACATCGAGGTCTTGTTCCCGGGCATGCGCGCAAGCGAGCTGAATGCGTTCAGGGTGACGCGCGACGCCGACATTGAAATCCGTGAAGACGAAGCGAATGACCTGTTGCAAGCCGTCGAGCGCGAACTGCGCAAGCGGCGATTCGGCACTGCGGTGCGGCTC
>JBGQGO010000730.1:0-2887 GCA_041497455.1 Blastocatellia bacterium
CAGATCAAGGTACCCGCGATTCTCGCCGGACATCACATCTCCTCGGGCAACGCAGCCATTGACGCGCTGGTTCAGGAAGCTGCCGCTCAAAACGGGTTGGACCCCTGCCTTATTCTTTCGCTTATGCGAGCGGAGTCGGCATTCAATCGCACCGCCGTGTCGGTCAAGGGCGCCTCGGGCTTGATGCAACTGATGCCTGAGACCGCGACCAGGTTCGGCGTGAAGAACATCTTCGATCCGCGTGAAAACGTCCTGGGCGGAACTAGGTATCTGCGATGGCTGCTCGATCGGTTCAGTGGCGATGTGAGACTTGCGCTCGCGGGTTACAACGCCGGCGAGGGCGCTGTTGAGTTTTACGGCTATCGCATCCCGCCATTCCTCGAGACGCAAAACTACGTTCGGACGATCTATACGCGCTACAGCAGCATACATCTCGGTTTGTTTCCCGCCGCGCCTGCCGTGGAAGCTATCAAGCCTGCTGAACAACCGGGCGAAAAGAACCCCACCTACAATCAGATCATCCGATTCACTTCCTCCAGCGGCGACGCAGCGCGCTCAGGCAAGTGATCCCAGAAGTAGCATAGACTTGATCAGCCTGCCGCGCTGAGGCGAACGCGTTCACCGCTTCGGACTGCGCGGTAACACGCATCGACCAGCTCGACCGACTTGAAGCCATCCAGCGCCGTCACCGCAACGGGCGCTCCATCCACAATCGAGTCCACAAATGCCCGGTCTTCCTGCGCGTATCCCCACTTCTCCTCCTTCGACAACTGCTGCATCGTTTGTGTGAAATGCCTTCCATCCAACCCTTCGCTGCGACTGATGCTCTCCATCTCGCGCGTCGTAAACGTCCGGTGGTGACAAAACACTTCCACGCGCTCGAAGGGAAACAGCCAGCTCGCGTCGGCCGAAGAAGCCATCGTCGCGTGCATCCCGCTCTCAAAGCGAAGAACCATTGAGAAGTCGTCCACTTCAGGATATTCGTGTGACGATCCAACAGCATCGAGACTCGCGACTTCGCCAAACAGGAATCGCAACATGTCGAACATGTGTATGGTCGTCTCGAAGAGGAACCCGCCGGTGACCTCAGGATCGCCGACCCACTCCGGGTTGATCAACTCGCCGCGGTTCATCTTCACATGAGCCGAATGCGCCGGCCCGGATTCCTCGAGCATTCGTTTGAGCGTCGCATACACAGGAGCGAATCGGCGGTTGTGGCCGACTTGAAACATCGCGTTGCTTTTGGACGCTGCGTCGAGAACGACGCGAGCATCCGACAACGAGGTTGCCATTGGCTTCTCGCAAAACACGTGCTTGCGTGCTGCGATTGCGGCTAGCGCCAGCGCCGTGTGCTTCGTGTTGGGCGTCGTTATGTAAACCGCGTCTACGCGTTCGATCAGCTCTTCTGCCGTGCTCACGATCTCGGCCCCTGTTGTGCGAGCAAGGCGTTCGGCCCGCTCGGCCAGCAGATCGCTAACCGCCGCGACTCGCACTCGCTCATCTCGCGCGAGCAGCGCGCCGTGAACCCCGCCGATGTAGCCCGCCCCGATTATCCCAACCTTGATTCGATCCATTCAGAGAGTCCTCTTCGCGCCTTTGCGTCTTCGCGTTAACCGTGCGTTTCCTTATCGAGCACCTGTTCCGCGGCCGCTCGTGCTTCCCGCGCCAACTCGAATGGATCGCGCTTCCAGTATTCTGGTCTGAATATTTCCACACTCACAACGCGATCGTAGCCAATACGCCGAA
Source organism: Blastocatellia bacterium (assembly GCA_041497455.1). Lineage (GTDB taxonomy): Bacteria > Acidobacteriota > Blastocatellia > UBA7656 > UBA7656 > Onstottus_A. The sequence continues at coordinate 1,747 of JBGQGO010000730.1, forward strand.
GCGCCGCGATGATCTCTTTGAGCGGCAAGATCCCAAGTCCCGGCAGCAACCGATTGCGATCCTCGAGCTGTTCGCGCGGAAGGTCTTCCGCATCATTGATGTGAAAGATGAAAAGCCGTGCGGCGTCGATCGCATCGATCGATTCTATCGTCGAGCTGCCTGTGTAAAAGTGAAAGCTGTCAATCACGAGCCCGACGTTCGGCTGTCCGACTTTGCGCACTATCTCATCCGCAAGCGCCAGTGTCTGGACGCTGCAATCAGGTTGCCCAAGAAACTCGAACGCCAGGCCAACACCACGTTTTGCAGCGATTCCGCCAAGCTCGCCAAGCACTCGCCTTGATTCCTCGATGACTTCCGAGCGTTCCACGCCCGGTGGCAGTGGTGACGGGACGACGACGATGTACGGACAGCGAATCTGCTCAGCGACGCGGCAGAGATCTTCGCATTCGGCGAGCAGCCTTCGATGCTCGGCAGCATCCCGGAACGTGATGTGCTCGATCGAGTTGATGCTGTACGGTTTGATGTTGTGCGCCGCGAACAGATTGTTGAGATCGGTTGTGCTGTGCGTCTCAAGAAACGCACGTAGCTTTGAAGCCCATATCTCGAGCCAATCGAAACCGGCTTCGCTTGCCGCTCGAATGTCGGTTTCGAGATCTGCTTTCATTGTCGTCGCTCCGTTGAGCGCTATTTCCATTGAGTGTCTCCCTGAAGTTCGTAGTTCGGCCTTTAGGCGGAAGTTCGTAGGATTGATGTGATTGCAAGGCGACTACGAACTTCCGCCTAAAGGCCGAACTACGAACCCCGTTTGCCGTGCATTAGCTCAGCAGGTATATTACGCCGAGCCTTTAGAGAACACGAATCTCCCGATGAATCGATGATGAGGAACCGATGAGAGCGTTCGAGATTCAAAACAAGTTTGGACTGGACTCGCTCACCCAAGTCGAGCGGCCAGACCCAACCGCCGGGCCGTTTCACGCGGTCATCAAGCTGCGCGCGGCATCGCTGAACTATCGCGACCTGCTGACGGTCGAGGGCAAGTACAACCCGCGTTTGCCGCTGCCGCTGGTTCCGCTATCGGACGGCGTGGGCGAAATCGTTGCGATCGGCGAGGGCGTGACGCGCGTCAAGACCGGCGATCGCG
>JBGQGO010000731.1:0-2882 GCA_041497455.1 Blastocatellia bacterium
GCAAACTAAGCCGGGGAGCCGCGTTACATCCTTTGCGGCTTTGCGAGTCTTGGCGTTCTTTGGGCGAAACAGACCGTTGCGAGAGAAGAGTTTCGCGCAAAAACGCAAAGCTCCGCAAAGCTCCGCAAAGCCGCAAAGACCCGGAGAAGAAGGAAACCGATGACGATAGACCGGCGAGAATTCATTAAACTAGGCGCACTGACGACGGTTGCACTCACTGTTGACGACAACGCGCTTGCCAATCAGGACGCGCCCGTCAAACCAATGGCGAGCCAGGCCAAGCCGATCACCCGCGATGAGTACCTGCAGCGGCAAGAAACCGCGCGTCGCTACATGCACGACGCGGAAATCGACGCCATCTTCGTGACCGGGGGAACCAGCCTGCAATACTTCACAAACGCGCAATGGGGACTCAGCGAGCGACTGTTCGCGCTGGTCTTTCCGCAGAAGGGTGAACTCGCATGGGTCGCGCCGGCATTTGAAAAAGGACGAGCGCTCGAGCAGATCAAGTTTGGCAACGATGTTCGAACCTGGCAGGAGGACGAGAGCCCCTATCAACTGGTCGCGTCGATCCTCAAAGATCGCGGCGTCGCGTCGGGCAAGTTAGGCGTGGAAGAGACAGTACGTTTTGTGTTCTCCGACGGCGTAGTGAAAGCCGCTCCCGGACTAAAGCTGACGAGCGCCGATCCGGTGACGGCTCGCTGCCGCCGCGTGAAATCGGCTCACGAGATTGAGCTGATCCGGCTGGCAAATCAGATCACGCTGAAAGCTTTCGAGATCGCGTTGAAGACTCTGAAAGAAGGAATGACTCACACCGAGTTGTCGGGCAAAGTCGCCGCCGCGCATCAGCAACTCGGCGCCCGAGGCGGCGCGCTCGTCTTGTTCGCCGAGCATTCGGCCTCGCCTCACGGCACCGTCACCCCGCAGAAGCTCCGCGAAGGAGACATCGTGCTGGTTGACGGCGGATGCAGCATTGAGAACTATTCGTCGGACATTACTCGCACGACGATCTTTGGCAAACCGACCGACAAGCAACTCAAGGTATTCGACATCGTCAAGCGCGCTCAAGCCGCCGCGCTCAAGACCGCGCGCCCGGGCGTCGCCTGCGAAGAGGTTGACGCGGCCGCGCGCAACGTGGTTACCGACGCCGGGTTTGGTCCTGACTACAAATACTTCACGCACAGGCTCGGTCACGGGATCGGGATGGAAGGCCACGAGTGGACTTACCTTGTGCGCGGAAACAAGACCAGGCTTGAAGCGGGGATGACGTTCAGTGATGAACCGGGCATCTACATTCCGGGCGAGTTCGGAGTGAGATGCGAAGACATCATGGTCATCACCGAGAACGGCGCCGAATTGCTGACCGGGCAAGCCCCTTCACTCGAGCACCCGTTCCTTTGATTAGTCGCAGAAGATAATCCCCAACTTTCCCCCGTAGCCCACCGATCGCACATGTTCTGCCTCATACACGCGCGCGAGAGGGGAGTCACATCTCGCGAAAAGAGTTCGTAGTTCGGCCTTCAGGGTTCAGAGTTCAAGCTTCAGCTTGCTTCCAGGGCTCAACCCGAGCGAATCACGCAAGCTGAAGCTTGAACTCTGAACCCTGAAGGCCGGACTACGAACTCTCATCCGTCGGGATGGTTGGGCTACGCCTCGGTGCTCAGCTAGAATCTCTGATACGGAGGCGCCAACCATGAATAGGAATCTGAATCGGCGAATATTGTTAACAACTTTTGGCGTGATCGTCTGGTCTGTTCCGATAGTGTTTCAGCAAGGACCGGCATCAGGTTGGGCAAAGCCCGCTCTTTCGACCGCACGCGTCGAAGCGTCAACAAACAGTGCTCGATACAGAATCGATGCTGCGCAGAGCCGATTCATCGTGCTGGCATTCGCCGGAGGCTTCTTGTCCGCGTTTGCTCACGACCACACCATTGCGATTCGTGAATTCGACGGCGAGATTGATTTCACTTACGTGACGGTCGAACCGGCTTCGCTTCAGATGACCATCAAGGCGGGCTCGCTCTCGGTTACCGACAAGATAAGCGAGAAGGATCGGCAAAACATCGAGACCACGATGCGCGACGAAGTGCTCGAAGTTTCAAAATATCCGGAGATCGCTTTCAAAAGCAGCAGCGTCAGCGCGTCCAGGACCGGCGAGGGACAGTATCAAGCTCGCATCACGGGTGAGATCACGCTTCATGGAGTCTCGCGGCCGCTGACAATACCCGCGCAGCTTGGATTTGGCGACAAGGTCTTGCGCGCGCAAGGAGCATTCACACTGAAGCAATCGAGCTTCGGCATCAAGCCCGTGTCGGTCGCCGGCGGAACGATCAAGGTTAAGGACGAACTGAAGTTCACATTCGACATCGTCGCGCATCCGTAGAGTGAGCCGTGATGCGTGATGATCAAACTGCCCAAACAGCACATTACAGAGTGAGGCGCAGGGGTGGGGCGTGGCAGGCGCGCCCAATGCGGCTACTCGCCGCGAGCGAGTCTGCCCAGCGCGCCGCCTGGATGCCAGCGTGCGTATTGTTCACGCGTCAGTCCCTTGTGCGCTTCAAGCGCGACCGACAACGAGCATAAGACATAGATCTTTGCCAGGATGCTGGCGCGAGGCACCAGATTCAGCTCGCCACCTTCGTTCTCAACCCCGGCATCAAGGAGCACGTCCGCAATCCGGGCAAGGTCCGAGTCCCGATTGCCTGAAACGGCTATGATCTTCGTGCCGAACTCGCGTAGCGTCCCTATGGCTGAAAGCAGCTCGGGCGTCGTGCCGCTGTTGGAGATCGCGATCGCAATGTCATTAGGGCACACTTGCCCGGCTGAACCGTGAATGCATTCTGTCGCGTGCAGAAAATAAGCCGGCGTTCCCGTGCTTGAAA
>JBGQGO010000732.1:0-2878 GCA_041497455.1 Blastocatellia bacterium
GGCGGTGATGGCTCACAGTGGTGCGGCAGCATCAGCTCCCACGACTCGCCTCGGTTCATCATTGTGATCGTTGAACGCCCGCCGAACTGCTTTCCGCAGGCTGAACAGACAAGCTGCGCGCTCGACAGGTAGTCGGTTGCGTCAGCCAGCCCAGTGAAGCGCATCGATAGTAGTAGCTTGCCGGTGCGATCATCCTTAACGCTCATGCTGCTGGCTGCTTGCATCATAAATGAACCCGCTTGAAATCTAACAAACAGCGTACCCGGCGACGGTCAGTCCTAACTCCGGCGAATAAACGACTGCGTTCCAAATCTCCGGGGATTATTTCCACAAGGATGCGGGGCACGGTGTTGCAATGGTCTGCGGCTGATTGGCCCGCTTGCGATCCTCTCTAGCAGGTTGCTGAACCATTCACGAACTGCGTTGGCGGGATTCGACGTAGGAGTGTCGGGTTCCCTCATCAACTTCTAGCGCTTTCTAGCTTCGGCGCTTCGCTTTGATTCGCCGGTAGACCTCAATCATAAGCATCAGCCAGATGCCGCCAGCCAGGTATGCGCCCACCACATCGCTCGGCCAGTGCGCGCCGAGGTACACCCGCGACACGCCGACCAGTGCGATGAGCAGGCCCAGCACGATCAGCGGTGCGTGACGCAACGGTCCTCGCTTGAGCAGCACCAGTGCGAGGAAGAGGAGGAATCCAAAGAACTCGACGAAGAAGACGACGTGACCAGAAGGAAAGCTCTCGAAGTGGAAAGTACCGGCGACGTTGACCAGCGCGCCGCTAGGCCGCGGACGGCCGATCGACAGCTTTAACAACTGGTTTACAAGCCATCCCGAGCCCGCTCCGGCCATGCATATCACGCCCTCCGCGCGAAGGCCTTTCTTGATCAACGCAATTCCCGCGGCGGCTACCAGGGGCCACGCGATCCACCCGTTTCCAAGAAGCGACACGCCAATCATCGCCGTCTCGAAGCCAGGAATCGATATGGATTGAATGCTACGCGCCAGCGAGAGGTCCCAATCGAAATAAGCGTATCGATGAGCGAGCACCGCGAGCACTGCGTAGACGCACAGGCTCACAAAGAAGACCGTCTCGGCCCATCGCGCTCTGGCGGCGGCGCGTGGCTCGGACACGATCATCTCGGCCAGGTTTGAATCATCACTCTGAGTCGGGTCACTAGCGGATGGCAGTTCCTCGGTCATTGTCAGATGGTAGCTTGCGCAGACTGCTTCATCCAGACGCATGTACGAGCCGTCTTTAAATGTGCGGTCGACACCACGCCGTGAAAGCCCCAACGCAAAGTTGGAGCATACCCACTTCGTGAGAAATGGGTACGTGACGCTGCCGCCTACAACAAGCGCGCCCGGTGCTGCATACCCACTTCGTGAGAAGATGGGTTCGTGATGTTGTTGCCTACTAAGCGGGTCGAGTGCGTGTTTCCTGTGTAGGCTGCATCATCACGAACCCACCTCTCACGAGGTGGGTATGGTATCCCAGGCGGGTCGGAATGGAATACGTTTCGAAACAGCTTCAGAGGGGCTGCCCGAACAGGTGTTATATTTCTCCTCCTCTATGAGACTGCTTTCATCAAGCGCTCTGTGGTGGCTGCTGCTCGCCGCGATCATAGTCTTCTTCTATCTGCTCAAGCTCAAGCGAAAGCGGACCGTTGTGCCGAGTGTTCTTCTGTGGACGCGCGCGCTCGAAGAAGTAGAAGCCAACGCTCCATTCAAGAAGCTTCGCCGCAGCCTCCTGTTGCTGCTTCAACTACTCGCGCTCATTGCACTCGTCTTCGCTTTGGCAGTATCGCCGCGCGGATACTGCTGCTCCTGCTCGTCGTGCTTGCTCTGGCCGGTTTGCGGATCAGAACGACCTCACGCGACCTTGCTCTGATCTTTCTTGTAGACGTGTCCGCGAGCGTCGCGCAAGACAATCGAACCGAAGTCCTCGATTTCATCAACCGCGAGATCACCAACGCCGCGCCGCGAGACTACGTTGGAGTCGTTGCATTCGCGCGTGAACCTTCGGTCGAACTCGCTCCCACTCGCAAAGAGGCGCTGGGCGACTGGCGCATCAGCGAGATAAGCTCGAACCCGCCGCGTGATTACACCAACATCGCCGCCGCTTTGAGGCTTGCAACTGCGCTTGTGCCCGAAGACGCCTCCGCCAGATTCGTCGTGATCTCCGACGGCAACGAGAACCTCGAACGCTCATTCGAAGAAGCCGAGCTTCTTCGAGCATCAGGTATCGAAGTCTACACACGTGCGATTGGCACAACCACCGAGCGCGGTCAGTCGCGCGGCGAAGTTGCGATCCGCGATCTCGAAGTTCCCGAGCAGCTCGCCGAGGGTGAAGGCTTCGACTTGAGAGTCACCATCGACACCACTCGCGACACCGACGCAACGCTGCGGGTCTATCGAAACGATTCGGTTGTGACTGAGCGAACTGTTAACATCGCGGCGTCGGGCGAGAACGTTTTCGTCCTGCCTCAACGTGTCGAGCAGAAGGGCTTCTACAGCTTTCGCGCGGAGGTTGAAGCAATTGGGTCCGACGCTTTTGTCCAGAACAACTCGCGAGAGGCGTTCGCGATAGTCGAGGGCCAGCCGAAAACGCTTTACCTCTACGGCGACGCGCGGTCCTCGCCCGGAATAGCCCGTGTGCTCGCCGAAGGAAACTTCGCGGTCGATACTCGAGGGCCGACCGCGACTCGGTTGGAGTGATCGCGTTCGACAGCCAGCCGTATCCGGTTGTGAACCTCACTAAAGTAGAAGACAAGCAAGCGATCATCCGCCAGGTCGAATCGATTCAAGCGCTCGGCGGAACGAAAATGTACCCGGGTTTGAGAATGGCCCACCCATGGCGTCAAGCGAGCGACGCGCA
>JBGQGO010000733.1:0-2877 GCA_041497455.1 Blastocatellia bacterium
CCGTTCGGCCTCAATCCCTTCGATTGTCCGGAAGACCAGCGGAACAACCCGAAGGTTGTCGATCGCATCTGCTCTGAAGTCGTTCTCACGCTAAAGAAGCTGTTCGAAGATTCCTGGGGCCCTCGACTGGAGGACCTCCTTCGCAACTCCATCCTGACTCTGATGGCCTCACCAGATTGCTCGCTGCTCGATATGTTGCTGCTTCTGACGGACGAGAACGCTCGGAGACGGTACACCGCTCGCGTCACGGACCCGGTCGTCTCTCGCTACTGGCAGTCAGCATTTCCGGAGCAGAGGGGAACGAAGCAGGCCGAACACGTATCCTCGACCCTCAACAAGATCGGCCGGTTCCTGACGAACCCGGTCATCCGCAACATTGTCGCCCAGCCGAAGAGCACATTCGACTTCCGGACGATCATGGACGAGGGCAAGGTCATCTTGGTCAACCTCTCCAAAGGAGAACTCGGCGAAGACAACAGTTCCCTTCTCGGCTCTGTGCTCGTCGGCAAGATTCTCATCGCAGCGATGTCGCGCGCCGATACTGCGGTCGGGAGTAGGCGACCATTTCATTTGATCGTCGACGAGTACCATTCCTTCGCCACTGAGTCATTTCCAACGCTCCAGAGCGAAGCTCGCAAATTCGGCATCGATACCGTGGTCGCCCATCAGTACCGAGATCAGCTGGACCTACTCAATCGCGGCTCCACGCTCAACGTTGGCAACTTCATTCTCTTCCGCGTTACCGGACGTGATGCCCGCGAGATGTCGATGCAGTTCGACAACTCGCCACCAGAACCCGAGGACGTGCTAAAGTCCGTTCCCTACCGTAGCGGTCGCGAAGGCGTCTACCGGACCGCAGGCGACCAAGTGAAAGTGAAGGGGAGCAGCCGCAGCTATGGCGACGTGTCCAACGAGACGGCAAACTACCTGACGAATGTGCCCAACTACCGAGCCTACTGCAAACTGATTGAAGGCGCGGAACTCGCTGAGTATTTCATCAACGCGCAGAAGTGCTCACTTCCAGTTGACGCGGCCCTGAGGGACGCGATCAAAGAGCGTTCGCAGGCGATGGCGCCGCGCCGCGAGGATGTCGAGGCCTTTATTGCAGAGCGCTTCGCCGCGACGCCGAGCACGAACGGCGCTAGACCGGTGGGCGTGACGTACGACTGACCGACGCCAACGCCCGGCCTATAGCAACGAATTGGGTCTTGTCGCGCGAGCGGGCACCCGGTATAGTCCCCTAATCTATGACGTCGCTCAACCAATCAGACATCGCTTCCGCGCTTCACGACCCCATCACCGAGGATCAGGCGGCCGAGCTTTGGGACTATTTCCCCTACCAGACAATCAAGTTCAGCGGGCGGCTCAAAATTCTCGATCCTCTGAAACAAGTGGCCACGTTCACAAGGCGCCAGCGCATCCGATTCTTGGAAGATAACGTCGCCATCTTCTTCGATCGAGTCTGGGGTGATGGCGTGGTCTTCGCGGGTTACTCGGCACCAGGACTGCGAATCCTCGAACCGTTCAAGACCTTCAAGGGATACATAGTTCCACTTGCCCTACCTCGCCTCTTCAGCAAAGGCGAGATCTTCGAAGTGGTCACACAGCGAAAGATAGTGGGGGCATTCTACGAGACGGATGGATACTGGGAGACGGCGATGAGCACTCCAACCGATCTCGTGAACATTAGCGTCATCACGCCGGCCGACGTTGTGACGGGTCCCGCCGAGATACGCTCTCCGGCCAGGGGCGACATCGACGCAAGTCAGACGGATCACGCACTAAGACTGCGGGTGGCCAGACCCGCGCTGAACGTCCCCTACCGGTTGCAGTGGGCTTGGAAATGAGAAGCCGGGCCTCTTTAGCCCGGCTCTCCCTACCCTAACCGCCGTTGCCGCCGCCGCTGCCACCAGCCACTTCGGCACCTCCTTCTAGCGCGCCAGCGCCATACTTCGCTGCCTACTCTATGCGATATCGCAGGTTCTTGTCAACGCTTCCGCTTGTGAGGGTCCCTGCTTCGCTTGAAGCTGTCCCTCACGTACTCGGCGACGGCGCGACGTGTGGTAACCCAGTTCCGGCCAATCTTCTTTCCCTTGACAACTCCCCGACTGACCAAGTACCTCAGATGTCCCGAACTGAGCCCGAACTCGACCGCCGCCTCGGAGAGCGAAATCAGCTCCTCCTGGTTCAACGGCCTCCTTGTCTGTCAAAGACCCAGCCCAACTATAGAGGGATCGCCCGTGACCCGGCAACGACAGGTCCAACCGGTAGTTGACATGGTTGATATGATTAGAATGACCGACATGACAGGAGGCTTATGCAGATGAAACGAAGACTATCAGCCGTCGAAGCTCGCAAGAGGTTCGGCGAAATACTCGAAGGTGTCTACTACCGCGGAGACGAGGTGGTGATAGAACGCGCCGGCAAACCCATGGCCGTCGTCATCCCGACCTCTCGCTACGAGGCTATAGAACGCAGCCGCGAGCGACTCTTCGACCTAATCGAGAAGGCACAAGAGCGCAACAAGGATGTCCCTTACGAGGTGATCGAGCGTGACGTGGCGGAGGCGATCGCCGAAGTTCGAGGTCCGTCTCGACGCGCCGCCGCTCGCAAGTCCAAATGAAAGTTGTACTCGACACTAACGTCCTTATCAGCGCATTTCTCTCGGCGGATAGCCCGCCGGATCGTATCGTTCGCGCCTGGCGCAAAGGTGACTTCGAACTGATCACCTCGGCGCCTCTTCTCTTCGAGCTGACAGCCGTCCTCGCTCGGCCTCACATTGCCAAACGACTAGGCTGGAGCCCAGAAGAGCGAGCGTTCACCATCGCCGCCTTGCGAGAGGCAGCCACTACAGTACTCCCTACCAAGACCATAGCC